>JAJYBX010000096.1 GCA_021778785.1 Acidobacteriota bacterium | reverse complement strand
GTCCGCATCTCCAAGCGCAGCGCCACGGGCGAAGAGGCCCTGGCGGTGCTGGAACCCCCGGCCTACTTCGGCGAGATGGCCCTCATCGACCTGGCGGCCCGGGCGGCCGATGCCATCGCCAATGGTCCCACGGAGCTCTTCTTCATCCCCCTCAAGGACCTGCGGTCCCTCATCGAGGTCCACCACCAGATGGCCCTCAAGATCCTGTACGCCCTCTGCGAGGTGCTCGCCCAGCGCCTGCGCGAAACCAACGACCGCTACATGAGCATCTTCACCATCGCCCAGTGGGGTGGCGCCAATCCCGACGGCCCCATCCCCGTACCCTGAACCCGAAAAGGAGCTTCCATGTCCGACCTCGTCGCCCACATCACCGACGCCGACTTCCCCCAGACCGTCTCGCAGGGCGTCACCCTCGTCGATTTCTGGGCCCCCTGGTGCGGCCCCTGCCGCATGATCGCCCCCGTGCTCGACGAGCTGGCCGGCGAGCTCCAGGGCAAGGCCAAGATCGTCAAGATCAACGTGGACGAGAATCCCCAGGTGGCCGGCCAGTTCGGCATCATGAGCATCCCCACCCTGATCGTCTTCAAGGACGGCAAGCCCGTGAACAAGATGATCGGCGGCCAGCCCAAGCCCCAGCTCAAGGCCTTCATCGAGAGCGCCCTGTAGCCGACCGCCAGCCACCGATTGCCAGTCGAGGGTGGGAGCGCCGGGGAAACCCGGCGCTCCGGCTGTACGTTCAGACGCCCCGTTCCGGGTGGAGGTTCTCCAGCTCTGACTGGAGTTTCCCAAGGCAGTGCGGGCAGATCCCATGGGAGAAGGTGGCGTCGGAACGATCCCGGATGTAGGTTTCGACCTGCTCCCAGTACCCCTGGTCGTCGCGCACCCGCTTGCAGTGCGCGCAGATGGGAATCAATCCATGGAGGGTCTTCACGCGCTCCAGGGCCGATTCCAATTCCCCGACCAGCCGCGCCCGTTGTCGGAGGAGGGTCCGGTCCTTGGCCCGGAGGCGGGCGAGGCTGCCCAGGAGCGCCTGGATGAAGCGCCATACCAGGGTGCCGAAGAGGCCGCCCGAGATGGCCATGAAGAGGTTCTCGGACAGGGAACCGGGCCCCAGCCACCACCAGAAGCTCCCGGCCCAAAGGGCCAGGCATGCTGCCTGCACCAGCCAGAAGCGCCAGCGGGACCGGAAGGCCACCCCTGCGCACACCTGGACCAGGATGAAGTTCACGATCTGGTCCGGCGTACGGAAACAGGCCACGAGGAACACGTTGTTCGCCAGGCCGAGACCCACCAGGAGGAGACCCAGGTTCTCGAGGCCTCCAAGCCAACTCCGGATCGGGAGGACCATCCACCCGGCGCTGAGGAACAGGACGGCGGCGACGGCGGATTCCCAGACCAGGGCCCGCGTGAGTCCGTGGGAGGGTCCCAGCGCCAGGCGCCATCCTGTCAAGAGAAGGTAGAAACCGCCCAGGCCGAAGCAGGCATTCCGGTAGCCCCGCAACAGCTGGTCGTCCACCCGGTGGGAGAACGGGGACTCCCCCGGGGCGAGGGCCGCCCGGGAGCCCTCGGAGTCCCTCTGGGGCGAGGGGTCAGGAAGTCCCATGCCCCCGTTTCGGCCCTCCGGCGGCAGCACTCCAGTACCGGCCGGCCTATTTCCGCCTCAGCACCAGCCGGACCTGGTTCCCCTTCTCGTTGAAATGGACCTCGTCCATCACCATCTGGATCAGGGGGAGGCCCCGGCCGAAGTGGGGCGCCAGGTCGGAGCCCGGAGGCGGCAGGGTGAGGCGGCTCGCATCGAAGCCGGGGCCCTCGTCGGAGATCTCCAGCTCGAAGCGCTCGGTGTCGAGGGCCAGCCGGACTTCGATGAGGCGTTCCGCATAGCGGGGATCGGCCATCCGGGCCTCCCGCAGCTTCGTGTAGGGATCCTCCGCCACGAACAGGTCGCCCTTCATGCTGGAGTCGAGTTCTAGGTTCCCGTGCTCCAAAGCGTTGGCCAGGGCCTCGTGGATGGCCATGGCGATGACGTCGATGTTGGCCGGCGAGGCGAAGCCCATGGGCACGAGGCGATCCGTCAGGTGCCGGAGGAGGCTGGGGACGTCCAGTTCGTCCGAGCGGAACAGGAAGTGGCGCCGCTCGTTCACCAGGCCCCGGAGACCGTCCTCCGCCATGCGGAAATCCCGGTGGAGGTCCACCAGGTGGAACACGCTCTGGACCAGGTCGCGCATGGCCAGGGGCTTCATGAAGAGGTTGGACGCCCCCATGCGCATGGCCCGGATGGCGTAGTCCACGGACGCCTGGCCGGTCATCAGCACCACGGGCAGATGGGGGGCGATGGCCTTCACCTTGCGGATGACCTCGAAACCGTCCATCCCCTCCATGTTGATGTCGCTGACGACCAGGTCGAACTGGGGCGCGCCCGGGGTCACCAGGCGGGCCAGGGCCTGCTCGCCCTCGGAACAGCAATGGACCGTCATGCCGTAGTGGCTGAGGGCCGACTCGACCATGTCCAGCACCGCCTCGTCGTCGTCGATCAGCAGGATGTGGGTGCCACGGCGGGTCATGGAGGCTCCAGGGTGCTGCCCGGATTCTAGCGGGGCAGGAGGGGCTCCAGGAGGGTGAGGGTGCGATCGAGGGCGCCCGCCAGGGCACCCGGCAGGATCCTGCCGTCCGCCGGCGGGCGGAGAGGCGCGGTGGCGAGGGTGTCGCCGAGGACCGCCGCCAGGTCCGAGTCGGAGGCCACGCGCGCCAACCCCGCGGCCAGCAAGGGCGGCACCAGGTCGTCGAAGTTGGAGAAGCCCGGACCGAGGATCGCCGGCACGCCCGCCCGGACCGGTTCCAAGGGGTTGTGGCCTCCTTCCGAGCGCCAGCCCCCCGCCACGAGGCCCACCGTGCCCTCCGCGTAGACCGCCGGCAACTCACCCAGCGTGTCGAGCAGCAGCAGGTCCACCTCGGCCCAGTCCGACGCGCGGGCGGGCCAGGACGCCGAGGCCCGGCGGAACCTCAGCCCCCGCCGGGCGAAATCCGCCGCCACGGCCTCGAACCGGCGGGGCTGGCGGGGCGCCAGGATGAGCCTGAGGCCGGGCCTCGCCGCTCGGGCCGCCTCCCAGGCCGCGAGCACGAGCGCCTCCTCGCCTTCCAGGGTGTTGCCCGCCACGAGCACCGGGCAGGCGGCCCAGGCCATGCGGAGAGGATCCCAGCCCCCGTGCAGGGGCGCCGGCGGTGGCAGGTCCGCCTTGAGGTTCCCCCCCAGGGCCACGGTCGGCGCCCCGAGCCGGCGGAAGGCCTCCGCGCTGGCCTCGTCCCGGGCCGCCACGAGGCTGAGACGCGAGGCCGCCCGCCGCAGCCACGGCCCGCCCCGCCCCAGCGACTTCGGCGTGAGCCGGCCGTTCACCACGCAGCGGGGGATGCCCCGCGCCTCCAGGACCCTCAGGAGGTTGGGCCACAGCTCCGTCTCCAGGGCCACGAAGACCCCGGGCGCCCGCGCCAGGAAGGGCTCCAGGCCCTCCGGATCGTCCAGGGGGAAGGCCCCTCCGCTCACGCGGCCCGTGCCGGCGTCCCAAGCCGGCAGGCGCCGGGCGAGGAGATCCAGGCCCGCAGGGGTCCCCGTCGTGAGGTGGATCCGCTGGCCCCGGTCCCGCAGGCGGGCCAGAAGGCCATCGGCCAGCAGCAGCTCCCCCACGCTCACGGCATGCAGCCACACCCAGGCTCCCGCGGGCAGGTCGGGCGCCTCGGCCCCCAGGCGCACCCGCCAGCCCGCGGGCAGGCCGCGGACGCAGGCCCGGGCCGAGGCCCCTGCGAGGGAGACGGCCGCCAGGTAGCTCAGGTCGAGGGCATCCACGCCTCCACGCTCTCACAAATCGCCCGGCGCCGGCATCATGGAGGGATGCCGCCAGCCGCGTCCCCCGCTCTCATCGACGTCCTCATCGTGACCGGCCCCCTCGGCGCCGGAAAGACCACCGCCGTGAACCGGCTGCTGAAGGAGGAGGTCGCAGCGGGCCGCCGCGTGGCCGTGCTCATCAACGAATTCGGCGCTGTGAGCGTGGACGGGAGCCTGGTGGACGCCGAGCGGCCGGAGCTGGCGGGCGTGGAGAACCTGGTGAACGGCTGCGTCTGCTGCAGCCTGCGCGACGACGTGGTGGCCACGCTGCGGGCCTGGTGCGACCAGCGGGATGGGGTCCGTCCCCAGCGGGTGGTGCTGGAGACCACGGGCCTGGCGGATCCCACGGACCTGGTGGACCTGGAACTGGACGCCGCCCTCGCGGGCCGCCTCCGCATCGCCGGCCTGCTCACGGTGGTCTCCTGCCTCGGCCCGGTGGACCACCTGCGCACCCGGCCCCTGCTGCACCGCCAGACGGCCCTGGCGAGCCTCATCTACCTCAGCAAGGGAGATCTCGATCCCTCGGCGGCGGTGGCCTGGGAAAGCGAGCTCCGCGCCGCGTTCAAGGAGATTCCGCTGGTCCACAGCCGCCAGGGCGTCCCGGCCGAAGGCGCTCCGGATCCCTGGCGCGGCGACCTCCGCCCCGCGCCCGAGGGTTGGGCGCCCACCACGGGGACCAGCTTCGCCGACGCCCGCTCCATCACCGTCCACTGGGACCACCCGCTGGATCCGGCGGCGCTGGAAGCCCTCCTCCTGGCGCCGCCGCCCCTGGGTGAACTGCTGCGGGCCAAGGGCGTCTGCGCCTTCGCGGGCTGGGCGCCCCGGAATGACGGCAGCGACCGCTGGGCCTTCCAGCTGGCGGACGGCCGCCTGGAGGTCTCCCCCCTGCCCCTCCCGTCCGGAGGCGCCCCGCCGGATTGCGCGGGCGTGGTCATCGGCACCGGGCTTGACGCCGCCTTCTGGAAGAAATCGCTGCGGGACCTCGAGCGCCCGCCGGAGGGCGCTCGGCGGAAGGTCATCCTCCCCCGTTGAGCCCGCAGGAGCCAGATCAGCGCCCGGCTTGGTATCATCCCAGTTCCTCTTCCCGGGGATCGCAAGGAGCAGGTGTGGATCAAGTGCTGGACCTCATGGCCAAGGAGCTGAAGCTCCCCCGCGCCGGCGTCGCCGCCATCGTGGGCCTCCTGGAAGAAGGCAACACGGTGCCCTTCATCGCCCGCTACCGCAAGGAGCGGACCGGCTCCCTCGACGAAGTGGCCATCCGCGCCGTCGAGGACCGCCACGCCTACTACAAGGATCTGCTCGAACGCCGGAAGACCGTGCTCAAGTCCATCCAGGAGCAGGGCAAGCTGACGCCCGAGCTGCAGGCCAAGATCGAGGCCACCTGGGTGAAGGCCGAGCTGGAGGATCTCTACCTGCCCTTCAAGCCCAAGAAGCGCACCAAGGCGACCGTGGCCCGGGAGCGCGGCCTGGAGCCCCTGCTCGAGGCCCTGCTGGCCGACGCCACCGGCGCCGACCCGCTGCTGCTGGCCGAGCCGTTCCTGAAGGACGAGGACGGCCTGCGCACACCCTCCGAATGCGTCGAGGGCGCCGGCCACATCCTGGCCGAGCGGGTCTCGGAGGATGCGGAGATCCGCGCCTGGCTGCGCCACGAGTTCCACGAGCAGGGCGTGCTCCAGTCCGCGATCCGCGAGGAGCGCAAGGCCGACCAGGCCGCCCTGCGGTTCAAGCCCTACTTCGATTTCTCCGAGCCCATCAAGAAGATCCCCAGCCACCGTCTCCTGGCCCTCCGCCGGGGCGAGAAGGAGGAGATCCTCACCGTCAAGCTGGCGGTGGACCGCGAGAAGTTCGTCACGCACCTGGTGGCCCGCATCGTCCTCGACGCGGCCAGCGGCTACCGGCGCTTCCTGCATGAGGTCGCGGGGGATGCCTTCGACCGCCTGCTGGCCCCCACCATCGAATCCGAGGTGCGCTACGAGGCCAAGAAGAAGGCCGACGCCGAGGCCATCAAGGTGTTCCAGACCAACCTCGACCACCTCCTCCTGGCGCCCCCCGCGGGCCAGCGCTGCACCCTGGGCGTGGATCCCGGCATCCGCACGGGCTGCAAGCTGGTGGTCATCAACCGCCTGGGCCAGCTCACCCACAACGACGTGATCTACCCCCTGGAGCCCAAGCGGGACCTGGAAGGCAGCCGCGCCCTGCTGGAGAGGCTCTGCACCGAGAACCCCGTGGAGGCCATTGCCATCGGCAACGGCACCGGGGGCCGCGAGGTGGAGGCCTTCATCCGGGAATGGCTGCGGGAGACGGGCCGGAACCACATCATCTGCGTGAGCGTGAGCGAAGCCGGCGCCTCGGTCTACTCCGCCAGCGACGTCGCCCGCGAGGAGTTCCCCGAGCACGACGTCACCGTGCGCGGCGCCGTGAGCATCGCCCGCCGCTTCCAGGATCCCCTGGCCGAGCTGGTGAAGGTCGATCCCAAGAGCATCGGCGTGGGCCAGTACCAGCACGACGTGAACCAGACCGCCCTCAAGAAGGGCCTGGACGACGTGGTGGAGAGCTGCGTGAACCGCGTGGGCGTGGACCTGAACAGCGCCTCCTACAAGCTGCTGGCCTATGTGGCGGGCATCGGCGAGGGGCTGGCCAAGAACATCGTGTCCCACCGCTTCGAGCACGGCGCCTTCCGCCGGCGCGAGCAGCTGCTGGAGGTGAGCCGGTTCGGATCCAAGGCCTTCGAGCAGGCCGCCGGCTTCCTCCGCATCCACGACGGCGAGGATCCCCTGGACGCCTCCGCCGTCCACCCCGAGAGCTACCCGGTGGTGCAGCGCATCTGCCAGCTCACGGGGAAGACCGTGCCCGAGCTGGTGGGCAATGATGCCGTCCTGGACACCCTGGATCCCAAGCTGTTCACCGACGAGCGGTTCGGCGTGGAGACCGTCAAGGACATCCTCGCCGAGCTGAGGAAACCCGGCCGCGACCCGCGCCAGCGCTTCGAGGCCGTGCAGTTCCGCGAGGGCGTGAACAAGCCGGATGATCTGGAAGTGGGGATGGAGCTCCAGGGCATCGTCACGAACGTCACCGATTTCGGGGCCTTCGTGGATGTCGGCGTCCACCAGGACGGCCTGGTGCACCTCTCCGAGATCGCCCACCGCTACGTGAAGAACCCCGCCGACGCCCTGAGCGTGGGCCAGGCGGTGAAGGTGAAGGTGCTGGGGGTGGACCTCGCCGCCAAGCGCATCGCCCTCTCCATCAAGGCCCTCCTGCCGGCCCCCGAGGGCGCCGCGCGGCCCCAGGGGCCCCACCACCGACGGCCCCAGCCCCGGCCGGAGGGCGCCCGGCCGCCGAGACCCGA
>JAJYBX010000095.1 GCA_021778785.1 Acidobacteriota bacterium | reverse complement strand
CTTCGACGCGGTGCTCATGGGCGAGGCCCTCATGCGCAGCCCCGATCCCAGGGACTTCCTGGCGCGGATCTTCGCCAGCCTGGGGCGGGAGGCCTCGTGACCCTCCTCGCCAAGGTGTGCGGGCTCACCCGCGCCGAGGACGCAACCCAGGCCGCCGGGGCCGGTGCGGACCTCCTGGGCTTCGTCTGCCACCCGCCCAGTCCGCGCCACTGCTCGGATCTGGCCATCGCGGCAGAGCACCCCGGCCGGGCCGTGCTGGTGATGGTGGCGGAGGAGGCCGGACCCATCCTTGAGCGGGCCCGGGCCTTCGGCTTCCGGCGCGTGCAGGCGCATCTGCCTCCGGGGGAACGGGTCCAGGGGGTGGCCCTGCTGAAGGCGGCCGGCCTCTTCGTGATCCTCCCCTGGGCCGACGAACCGGGTCAGGTGCCCACGGCGGCCGACCTCTACCTCTGGGAACCGAGTCCGGCCCGCACGGGGCTGGCCGGCGGCTCGGGGCGGGGGCACGCCATGGCCTTCCCGCCGCCGGGCCCCTTCCTCCTCGCCGGGGGACTCGATGGCGACACGCTGCGGGAACGCGCCGCCCTCCTGCCACCTGAGGTCCAGCCGCACCTCCGGGGCTTCGATGCCGCCAGTCGCCTGGAGGCGGCACCCGGCCTCAAGGACCCGCGCAAGGTGACGGCCTTCGTCCACACCGCCCATGCTCTGGAGCTGCCATGAACGACGCCTTCGTCCTGCCCACCCGCTTCGGCGCCCAGGGCCTGGGGGGCTGCTACGCCCCGGAGACGCTCATGCAGCCGCTCCTGGACCTGGAGGCCGCCTTCCGCGCGGCCCTGGACGATCCGGGTTTCCAGGCCGAGCTGAAGGCCGAGCTCCGCCACTTCGTGGGCCGCCCCACGCCGCTGACCCCCGCCCCGCGTCTGGCCGCGAAGCTTGGATTGAAGGCGCTCTACCTCAAACGGGAAGACCTGGCCCACACCGGCGCCCACAAGATCAACAACGCTCTGGCCCAGGCCCTCCTGGCCCGGCGCATGGGCAGGACCGAGATCATCGCCGAGACCGGCGCCGGCCAGCACGGCGTGGCCACGGCCGCGGCCTGCGCCCGGTTGGGCCTGCGCTGCACCGTCTACATGGGCGTCACCGACATGGCCCGGCAGGCGCCGAACGTGGCGCGGATGCGACTCTTCGGGGCCACGGTACGGCCGGTGGAAGCGGGGCAGGGCACCCTCAAGGAGGCCGTGAACGAGGCCCTGCGGGCCTGGGCGGGTCACTGCACAGAGGCCCACTACATCCTGGGCTCGGCCCTGGGGCCGCACCCATTCCCGACCCTGGTCCGCAGCTTCCAGACCGTCATCGGCGAGGAGGCCCGGGCCCAGGTGTTCGAGCAGGCCGGGGCGCTGCCCGAGGCCGTCGTGGCCTGCGCGGGCGGTGGCAGCAACGGGCTCGGTCTCCTGATCCCCTTCGCGGGGGACGGCCTGCGCCGCATGGCCGTGGAGGCCGGCGGCCACGGGCGGGCCCTGGGCGAGCACGCGGCGCGGCTGGATGGGGGGCGCATGGGCGTCCTGCACGGCTGCAGGACCCTCCTGCTCCAGGACGAACATGGCCACACGGCGGAGACGGCCAGCGTGAGCGCCGGCCTGGACTACCCGGCCCTGGGCCCGGAACTGGCCGCCCTGGTCCTGGACGGGAAGGTGGAGGTGCGCCGGGCCTCCGACGACGAGGCCCTCGCCGCGGCCCGGCTGCTCTGCGAAACGGAGGGCATCCTGCCGGCCCTGGAGAGCAGCCACGCCCTGGCCCTCCTCCCGGCCCTGGCGGCCGAGGGCGCGGCCACGGTCCTGCTGGGTCTCAGCGGCCGCGGCGACAAGGACCTCTCCACCTACCAGTCGCGCCTGGAGCTTTGAGATGACGCTGAACCCGCTGCTCCCCTTCCTCATGGCCGGTGATCCTTCGCTGGAGGCCCTGCCGGGTCTGCTCGCCGAGGCCCGCGCCCTCGGCCTCGACGCGGTGGAGGTGGGCCTGCCCCACTCCGATCCCATCGCCGACGGCCCCGTGCTCCAGGCGGCGGCCCACCGCGCCATCGGCCGCGGCGCCACGCCCCGGCGTGTCCTCGAATCCCTGGCCGGCCTCACCGACAGTCCCGACCTGATCCTGTTCACCTATGTGAATCCGTTGCTGCAGCTGGGCCTGGATCCGCTGCTGCGCCTCCTGGAGCCCACGCCGGTGCGATCGCTGCTGGTGGTGGACCTTCCCTTCGGCGAGGAACCCGGCTTCGAAGCGGAGCTGCGGGCGGCGGGCTACCCCATGGTGCCCCTGCTGGCGCCCACGACGACCTCCGACCGCGCGAAAGCGCTGCTGGGCCAGCGTCCCGATCCGGGCCCCGGCGCACCCTTCGCGCAGCGCTTCGCCTACGTGGTCGCGCGGCTGGGCGTCACCGGGGCCGGGCAGGGGACGGATCTGGATCCCGTGGTCGCCCGCGTCCGGGACCTGCAGGGGATCACCGCCCGCCCCCTCGCCGTGGGCTTCGGACTTTCGGATCCCGCCAGCCTGCGGGCGGTGCGGGCCCTCGGCGCGACGCCGGTCATCGGCAGTGCCCTCGTGGCGGACTTGACCACGGGTAGGCCCATCAAAGCTTGCCTGGAGGCCCGCTTGGTTTGATGACCATTGTATCCCGAACGGATGTCTCCTGCATTCACTCCTGCCGATCGGTTGCAAGGGCATCCCGATTTGGTATCGTGGTCCATCTTCCACTTCGGAATCGGCTGGAAACGGCCCATATCCCCGGCTTTCCGGGACAGGAGCAGTGCCCCCATGACGAACCGTTCGCGCCTCACCCTCACCGCCCTGACGCTCGTCGCCGCGGGCGCCTTCGCGCCGGTGGCCCAGGCCTCGGGCTTCCAGCTCCGCGAACAGAGTGCCTCCTCCCAGGGCAATGCCTTCGCGGGCGTTTCGGCGGGCGGCTTCGACATTTCCGCCATGTTCTTCAATCCGGCGACCATGACGCTGTACTCCGGGAACCAGTTCGCCCTGGGCGCCACCCTCATCGCCGCCGACGCCAAGGCCAACAACGTCTCCGGCACCCGCACGCCGGCCCTGGCGGCCTTCCCCGCCTACCAGCCCATCAGCGGTCCCTCCACCCACAAGAATGCCGCCGCGGCCAAGGTGGCTCCGAACCTCTACGGCATGTGGAGCCTGAGCGACGACCTGAAGCTGGGCTTCTCCGTCAACGCGCCCTACGGCTTCGTCACGGAGTACGACAGCGACTTCGCGGGCCGCTACCACGCCCTGAAGACCGACCTGAAAATCGTGGACGTGGCCCCCAGCCTGGCCTACCGCATCAACAAGGAGTGGTCAGTGGGCGTGGCCTTCGTGGCCCGCTACGCGGACGCGACCCTCACGAATGCCGTGGATTTCGGGCTCATCGGCTTCCCCTCCACCATCCCCGGCACCCTGGACGGCACCGCCAAGCTCACGGGCAGCACCTGGGGATACGGCTACAAGCTGGGTGCCACCTACCAGCCCACGGAGAAGCTGCGCCTCGGATTCGCCTATTCCGGGCAGATGACCATGACGCTGAAGGGCGATATCGCCTTCCAGTATCCCGCGACCCTCTCCGCTCCGGCGGTGGCCAACTTCCAGGCCATGGGCTTCAAGAACGGCGGCGGCAAGGCCGACCTGGATCTGCCGGCCAATGCCTCCGTCGGCTTCAACTACCAGGTGAACGACACCTTCTCCTTCCAGGGAGAGGCCGCCTGGACGGGCTGGTCGCGGTTCAAGCAACTGCGGGTGAAGCTCACGGACAACGTCGCCCCGCAGCCCACCGAGACCATCACGGACGAGAACTGGCGGGACACCTATTTCTTCTCCCTGGGCGGGAACTGGAAACTGGGCAACGGCTGGAACCTCCGTGGTGGCGTGGGCCATGACATGGGCGCCGTGACGGACGGCTACCGCACCCCGCGCATCCCCGACGGCGATCGCACCTGGGCCTCCATCGGCGCAAGCTACGCGTTATCCAAGACCGTCACGGTGGATGCGGGCTATACCCACCTCTTCGTGAAGGATTCCAAAATCGAGCTCACCACCACCGCCTCCCAGACCGATCCCAACTTCACCCGGGGGAACCTGAACGCGGACTACAAGATGAGCGCCGACATCGTCGCCATCGGGGCCCGTTTCAAGTTCTGACGCAGCTCCCGCACACGGCCAGGGCCCGGTTCGCCGGGCCCTGGCCGTTCCAGGGGCATCAGAGCCCCGTCAGCGCAGTCAGGATGCCCTCGCGAATCGCCGCCAGGAAACGCTGGTGGTCCCGTTCCACCTGGTCGGCATAGGCCTGGGCGAAGGCCGCCAGGGCCTGGTCGAGCTTGTCCCCGTCGCCGAGGTAGCCAGCCAGCATCGCCGCATCCCCCGTCCGGGCGTGGGCCTTGGCGAGGATGCCGCCGCAGAGGCCCGCGTAGTCCTGGAGGAGCGGCCCCTTCAGCACCTCCACGGAGATCGAGGCCTTGTGATCGGACCACTGGCGGACCAGGAAATCCCGGTCCTCGAACCGGGTCCACCCCAGGAAGGGATCCACCCAGGTCTGCATCCGGTGCTGACCGAGGGCCACCCGGCGGCCCTGGTGGGCGATCCCGTCCCCCGGGGGAAGGTGGGGCATCCACACGGAAGGCTCCTCGGACTTGAACTGGAGGAAGAGCGGATCGTCGGGCCCTCGGCCGAAGCAGAGGGCCACCAGGCAGGCGGTTCCCACGCTGCCGGTGCCCACCACGCGGAAAGCGATGTCCACGGGCTGGTAGGCCTCCAGGACCCGCTGACGGCCGGGCACCACCGACTCCCCGAAGGCGGGCCAGGCCGCCAGGACCGCCCGGGTCGTGGCCTCCGGCACGGGCGCCAGCAGGGGCGGATGGGACTGGAAGCGGCGGCCGCCGCCGTCGGTTTCCTCTGTGACCTTGTCCAGCAGCCGCGCCGGCGTGTCCCGGGTCGCCTTGGCCAGCACATCCTTCAGGACGGGGCCATGGTCGCCGGGCAGCACGTCATAGCGGACGAGTTCCAGGGCCTTCATCTCCGCGAACCGGGCCATCCCTTCGCGGTAGGCCCACACCAGGGCCAGCACCGCATCCTGGGCCGAGCGGTCTGTCTGCCCGGCCTCGCGGCCGGCCAGCACCACGCTGGCGCACAACCGCTTCAGGTCCCACTCCCAGGGGCCGGCCAGGGTCTCGTCGAAGTCGTTGAGGTCGAAGACCAGGTGCCCGTCCGGGGCCGCGTAGGCGCCGAGGTTGAGCAGGTGGGCGTCCCCACAGAGCTGTACCTGGATCCCGGTGACGGGCCCGGGGCCCAGGTCGGCCGCGAAGAGCCCTGCCGAACCCCGGAAGAAGGAGAAGGGCGAAGCGGCCATGCGCCCCCACTTGATGGAGAGCAGATCCTGGATGCGCTGGGCGTTATGGGCCTTCAGGCGGGCCACCAGATCCGGACGGTCCCCCGGCGGCGCGAAGGCCCCCTGATCGGTGCGGTGCAGCCGGTCCCGCAGCGCCTTCCCCGCCGCGCGGCGTTCGGCCAGGGAGGGGCGGGGAAGGGCGTCCACCTATACCCGCTCCACCGCCATGGCGATGGCGTTGCCGCCGCCGAGGCAGAGGGCGGCCACGCCGCGCTGTTTTCCGTGGCGCTCGAGGGCGTGGAGCAGGGTCGCCATGACCCGGGCGCCACTGGCGCCGATGGGGTGGCCCAGGGCCACGGCGCCGCCGTGGATGTTCACGCGGTCCGCCGGCAGCTTCAGTTCATTCAGGGTGGCCACCAGCTGGACGGCGAAGGCCTCGTTGATCTCCCAGAGGTCCACGTCCTGAGTGGCCCATCCCACCTTGGCCAGGAGCTTGCGGATGGCCTCCACGGGGGCCATGAGCACCCACTCGGGATCCAGGCCCGCCGTGGCCGTGCCGAGGATCCGCGCCTGGATGGGCAGGCCGTGCGCCTTCGCGTAGTCCTCCGTGGCCACCAGCGCCACCGCGGCGCCATCGTTCACGCTGGGGGCATTGCCGGCGGTGACGGTGCCGTCCTTCTTGAAGGCGGGACGGAGCTTCGCCAGGGATTCGAGGGTGGTGTCGGCGCGGGGACCCTCGTCTTCGCTGACCATCACGTCCCCCTTCTTCCCCGGCACGGCGATGGGCACGATCTCGGCCTTGAAGGCGCCGGACTGCATGGCGGCCAGGGCCTTGCGGTGGCTTTCCACGGCCCAGGCATCCTGCAGCTCGCGGCCGACCTTGAACTTCTCGGCCACCAGCTCGCCGGTATGGCCCATGTGCTGGTCCGTCAGGGCGCACCAGAGGCCGTCGAGGATCATGGAATCCTTGGCCTCCGTGTGGCCCATTCGGGCGCCTGTCCGGAGCTTGGGCATGAGGTAGGGCGCGTTGGACATGGATTCCATGCCGCCGGCGATCACCACCTCGTGGTCCCCCAGGCGCACCGCGTTCGCTGCGAGCTGGATGGCCTTGAGGCCGCTGCCGCAGACCTTGTTCACGGTGAGGGCCGAGACGCTGGAGGGCAGGCCGCCGCGGAGGGCCGCCTGGCGGGCCGGAGCCTGGCCCACACCGGCGCTCACCACGTTGCCGAGGATGGCCTCCGTGGGCGCCGCCCCGGGCACCGCGGCCACCAGGGCCCTCACCACTTGGGCCGCCAGATCCGGCGCGGCCAGCGACGAGAAAGCGCCCTGGAACCTGCCGATGGGGCTGCGGAGGGTCTTCAGGATGACGGCGTGGGAGGACCTGGACTCGGACATGGTGGATCCTTAGCAGTGGGGGGAAGCGCCCGCCCCGGTGGCCTCGCGTATCGCCGCAGGCGATGCCGAGAGGATGACGGCGTGGGCCATGGGGGACTCCAGGGAAAGGACGATCGGAAACCAGTTGTCGGCGCGGCTAGCTGGAGGTCCTGGGACGGCGGGGCAGGGGATCCTCGTCGAGGGCGCTGAGATCGAGGTTCTCCAGGTTCAGGGTCGGTGCCGCGGGCATGTACATGTCCGGGGCCTCCTCCTGCATGTGGCGGCGGGTGCGCTCCATGAGGGATTCCATCTCGCGCAGGAACCGGGTGCGCTCCATCCTCAGGTTGCGGAGCTGGACTTCCAGCTCCACCACATGCTGCTGGGCCTCCCGGACCATTTCCTCGCCCTTGAACTGGGCTTCGCGGATGAGGAGTTCCTTCTCCCGGTTGGCCCCGTCCAGCACGTCCTCACGCGTGCGCTGGGCCTG
>JAJYBX010000094.1 GCA_021778785.1 Acidobacteriota bacterium | reverse complement strand
ATGCGCTTGAGGGAGGGGTCCTTCAGCATCTCCCGGGCCGTGGCGGCGTTCTTCCCGTTGGGGGCCAGCTCCAGGTACTTCTCGAGGTTCTGCTTGGTGCCCTTCAGATTCATCTCGCCGAATTCGACCATGGCCAGCAGGTAGTAGGCCTCCGGATACTTAGGATCGAGCTGCTGGACCTTCTGGAGCTCGGCCTTGGCCTCCTTGGTCTTGCCGGCGTTGAAGGCCTCCACGGCCTTGTTGTAGATCACGTCGGGGTTGGGACCATGGATGGCGTCCAGTTCGCCCTGGTACTTCTGCTCCGCAGCCTTGTCCCCCTTGGCCTTGGCGACTTCCACCATGCCGGCCAGGGCCCGCTCGTCCTTCGGGTTGTCGGTCAGGGCCTTCGTGAGGAACGGCTCGGCCTCGGCCTTCCGGTCGCTGCCCAGGGCCAGGCAGATGCCGTAGACGCGGGCCACCTTGGGCAGGAGCTGGACGACCTCAGTCTTGGCGGCCTCATCCTTCAGGTTGGCCTGGGCGTCGTTGAGCTTCTTGTAGGAGTCCTCCGCGCCGGGCAGGGCCTCGCTGTATTTCATCTCGTTGTAGAGGGGGATGATCTTGTTGAAGGCATCCCGGCCGGCGGAGTCCGCCGCGGCCGCGGGGTCCTCGGGCACGACCTGCGCGGTCCCGTTGGCCACGGCCGCAGACCGGGCCTGCTCCGGGGTCAGGAGGGTGAACTCCTTCACAAGCACGTCGGCGAGCGGGATCTTCTGCTGCTGCTCGACGAGGGTGACGTACCCCTCCGCGCTGACCGTGATGTCGTAGAGCACCGGATCCAGGCCCACCTGGAGGAAGGCGCCATGCTTGTCGGAGGTGAGCTCCTTGGACCAGTTCCGGTCGGTCCGCTTGAGCACGATCTTGGCGCCGGAAATGGGCTTCTTGTCCTGGGTCATCACCTTGCCGGAGATGCGGCCGGTGGATTCGGCGGACAGGGTGAGACAGACGGCAGGCAACAGGAGCGCGGGAATCAGGCGTCGCATGGGGCTTCCTCCAAACCCATCCATCGTTCCACAGCCCTGCCGTTCCGCGGAGTGCTTTTCGTCAAAAGAGAGGTCCGCCCCCCGGGGGGGGCCCCCCGGGGGACCGCGTCCATCCGGTCCCCGTGCGGGAAAATCCGGGCCGTGTTAGGCTTCCCCGCAGACAAGTCCTGAAAGTGTTCGGGGTATCCCAATGAATCCTGCGGTGCCGGAAGCATCCCTGACTGCCTTGATGCACCTCCTCACAGAGCAGGCCCTGATGGCCATGGGGGTGCCGCACCCCATGATGAAGGAGGCGCCCCCCGCGAACCCAACGGTGGCGCGGTTCTATGTGGACCTCCTTTCCACGCTCCAGGAGAAGACCGCGGGGAACCGCACGGATGCGGAGAGCCGCCAGCTCGAGGATCTGCTCTACGAACTGAGAATGCGGGTCATGGACCTCAAGCCCGCCGCCGAGATGCCCGCGGGGCCGAAACCGTGAGGGGGAAGGGCATGGGTTTCTGGAAGGTCATCCGCTCGGGCGCCCTGGTCCTCGGGGCCGGGCTCATCGCCACCGCCGCGCCGAAGGTCCCCCCCGCGCCGAAGGTTCCTCCCGCGCCTGTCCAGGCCCCCGCGCCGGTGGCCCCTGAAATGGCCCCGGCCATCGCCCTCGCCCATCGGGTGGAGCACCTCAAGCAGGCCATCCTGAAGCGTGACCCGGAGGCCGTCCAAGCCGCCCAACTCGAGGTGGAGGCCCTCCGTCGGGCCTATATCTCCCTCGACGTGACCCCGCTCGTGGAGGCCATGGCCGTCTGGGCCCGGGCCCAGGGGATGGCGGGGCACCCGGAACTCGGGCTGGAGGCCCTCCAGGCCGTGGATCGCTGGGCGCCGGAACATCCCTCGATCCTGGGCACCCGGATCACCCTCCTGCGCCAGCAGGGCCTGTCGGGCTGGTTCTGGAGCTTCCCCGACCTGCTCCGCCTGACCCGTCTCCGGCTGGATCATCCCGGGCACCGGTGGCTGTGGCTGGTCCAGCACCTCGGCATGCTCCGCCTCGCCGCCACGCTGCTGCTGTGGGGATGGGCCCTCACCATGGGGCTGCGCTACCGGAACGTCCTCCGCCACCTGTGGGAGGAGTCCCTCGAACGCAAGGGCATCGGGCCGGTCCCTTCGGCCATCCTCGGCGCGGTGATCCTGACCCTTCCGGTCCTCGTGGGGCTGGATCCGATGGTGGTGGCCGTGCTCTGGCTCTTCCTGCTGGCCCCTTTCCTCTCCACCTCCGAGGTGAAGGCCACGGTCTTCATCCTTCTCCTCCAGCTGGTCCATCCGGCCCTGGGCATCATGGAGCCGTGGTCCACCCGGGAACCGGAGCCCAGCCTCGTGACCCTCCAGCTCCAGCCCCAGGTCCAGCCGGTCTCCCCGGCCACCCTGCGCTACCTTCCCCCCGAGGACAGGGCGTTCCTCGCGGGTTGGGACCAGCTGCAGCGGCGGGACTGGAAGGGGGCCGAGGCCACCTTCCAGGGGCTCGTGGGGCGGATCCCCGAGCAGGCCGAGGTGATGAACAACCTGGGTGTCGCCCATTTCCAGATGGGTGACGAGAAGGGGGCGGCGGGTGATTTCGATGCCGCGGCCAGGATGGCCCCCCGGATGGAGGTGTTCCTCAACCAGAGCATCCTCGCGTTCTCGAAGCTGGACACCGATACGGGTGCCGCCAAGCGGGAAGCCGCCCAGGCCGCATCGCCGGGGGACTACGCCCGTCTCATCGAGCTGAATGATGCCCAGAAGGATGTCCGCACCTATCCCATGCCCCTGCCGGACACGCCCGCCCGCGTGGAGGCGCTCGCCCAGGGCCTCGGCATGCGTCTGGGCGCGGACAAGCTGCGGCTGGACAACCCGGCGTTCCTCCTGGGCCTCTTCCTTCCGCTCCTGGGCCTGGTCGCGTTCCTGGCCCGGGTGCGCGGCAGCATCCGCATGGCCCATCCCACCCAGTGCATCCGGTGTGGGGAACCCTTCCACACCACCGACAGCCCCGATACGGAGGTGTGCCCGAAGTGCCACCACCTCTTCGTCCTGCGGGACGGCCTGCACGCGGAGAACCGCCGGCGCAAGCTGGACGAGGTGGCGGCCCACCAGAACGCCACCCGGTGGATCCACAAGACCCTGGTGGTGCTCCTGCCCGGCTGCGACCTCATCTTCCTCGGCGATACCCGGGAGGGGCTGGAGGAGTTCCTGCTCCTCTGTCTCGCCCTTGGCATGGTGCTCGCCACCGGGCGTTCAGTGAGGTACCCGGGCGAGATCCTCGCGGACCCCACCTCCACCTGGCTGGCCCTGGGCGCTGCCTTCTCCGCGCTGCTCTTCGTGCGGTCCTGGTTCAAGCTGATTCCGAGGAGGGGCTGAGATGGCGCTGGAAGGATCCCTCCGGGATTTCGACCTCTTCTCCCTGTTCAACATGATCAAGATCCAGGGGAAGAACGGCACCCTGGTGCTGTCGCAGGGCCAGGAGTTCGTGAAGGTCTTCTTCGAGAACGGCGAGATCGTGGGCTGCGACTCGAACCAGGTCCGCATGGAGGACCGGTTGGGCACCATGCTGGTGCGTCTGGGCCGCCTCACGGGCGAGGAACTGCTGTCCATGGTCCAGGTCCAGCGCCAGACGCTGAAACGCATGGGGACCCTCCTCCTGGAGAGCGGCAAGGTCACCGCCACGGATCTGCAGGACGCCCTCTTCAACCAGGCCACGTCCATCCTCCACCGCACCTTCCGGTGGGTGGAGGGGGACTACCGGTTCGACTCCATGCTCCCGCCGGACCTGGACCGTGATCACTTCGTCCCCATCCCGGTGGACACCGTGCTCATGGAAGCCGCCCGCATCCAGGACGAGTGGCCCGAGGTGGAGCGGCGCCTCCCCTCCATGGACCTGGCCCTCGGCAAGTCGCCCCGGGCCCAGGCTCTGCACCTGGACATCGATCGGGACGTCTCCTCGGTGCTGGATGGCAAGGCCTCGGTCCAGCACGGCTCCTCCGGCCTGACCCACGAACAGGAGGTGGTGCTCTCCTACTTCGACCATCCCCAGAGCATCAAGGACGTCACGCAGGTGAGCCGCTACGAGGAGCTGGACACCTGCAAGGCCATCGCGGACCTGCTGGAGCATGGGCTCCTGGAGCCCATCTCTGGAGAGGCTCCCAAGGTGGTGCGCCCCTGGGTGACGGACGGCCATCCCGAGTACACCCCGGAGGAGTGGGCGCCGAGCCCCCTCCTCTGGCCCCTGGTGGCGCTGTTCCTCGCGGTGCCGCTGATCCTCTACGTGCCGCATCAGCGGGGGTCGGTGAACCTGGGACTGGCCAGTCTCCAGCCGGCGGATGTCCATGGTGTTCCCGATGGCGCCACCCGGCTCCGGCAGGCCTGGGCCCTCCGCATGGCCTCGCCCAAGGATGGGGGGCTGGAACTCGCCCGCCGCCTGGGCCGGCCCCTCGAAGGCCGGAACCCGGTGGAGGATCTGTCCAGCCTTCCGGATCCCATGGCTCCGCCAGTCCCCCCGGCGCCCCCCGCTCCGGTCCCACCGAAATCCAGGATCCACGCTCGATAAGGAAGCACCATGTTCGTTCACCAGCGCCAGGGCTCGCTGGAGGTGATCTGCGGTCCCATGTTCTCGGGCAAGTCCGAGGAGCTCATCCGGCGGATCAAGCGCGCCATCATCGCCCGCCAACGGGTGCAGGTCTTCAAGCCGGCCCTGGACGACCGCTATGACGCCTCCGCCATCGCCAGCCACAGCCAGCGCAAGCACGACGCCATCCCCGTGAAGGACAGCGAGGAGCTGAGACGCCACCTGGACCCCGCGGCCGAGGTGGTGGCCCTGGACGAAGTGCAGTTCCTGGACGAGGGCCTGCTGTCCGTCATCGACGCCCTCGCGGCGAAGGGCGTCCGCGTCATCGCCGCCGGCCTGGACCAGGATTCCAACGGCGAGCCCTTCGGCATCATGCCGATCCTGCTCGCCAAGGCCGAATACATCACCAAGCTCCAGGCCATCTGCATGGTCTGCGGGGCCGCGGCGGGCCGCACCCAGCGGCTGGTGCACACCGGCGGCCAGGTGCTGGTGGGCGCGGCCGAGGCCTACGAGGCGAGGTGCCGCCACTGCCACGAGGTGCCCGACACCACCGGCCAGCGGTTGATCGAGGAGCCCGCCCGGGAGACCTGACCGGGCTTTGCAGTTCGTCAAGGCCTTGGCCCGGGGTGGGGCGTCAGGGCCCGTGGGGCCTGGATCCGGGCCGGATCCGGATTGAAGCCGGCGGTAGACTGGAAGGCGGCGCGCTGCTGCAGCGCCTTGTTCCCACCTGCCCGAGGCTTCAGGGCAATCCAGGAGGTTCCCATGGCTGGCGCCTACGCCACCTTCACCCACATCACGGACTACATGGGCTTCGAGGGCCTGCTCACGGACGAGGAGCGGATGATCCGCGAGACCGCGCGGAAGTTCGTGAACGCCGAGGTGCTGCCCATCATCGAGAAGCACGCCCAGGAGCAGACCTTCCCGAAGCACCTCATCGCCAAGATGGGCGAGCTGGGCTTCTACGGGCCGTCGCTGCCCGAGGAATACGGCTGCGCGGGCCTCAGCAACGTGGCCTACGGGCTGCTGATGTACGAACTGGAGCGCGGCGATTCGGGCCTGCGTTCCTTCGCCTCCGTGCAGGGCAGCCTGGTCATGTGGCCCATCTACGCCTACGGCAGCGAGGAGCAGAAGCGGTACTGGCTGCCGAAGCTGGCGGCCGGCGAGAAGGTGGGCTGCTTCGGCCTCACCGAGCCTGATTTCGGCTCCAACCCCGGCGGCATGCTGACCAAGGCCGTGCGCGAGCCGGGCGGCAAATGGCGCCTCAACGGCACCAAGATGTGGATCACCAACGGCACCGTGGCTGACGTGGCCGTGGTGTGGGCCCAGACCGAGGACGGCATCCGCGGCTTCCTGGTGGAGAAGGGCACCCCGGGCTTCAGCGCCCCCGAGATGAAGGGCAAGTGGAGCCTCCGCGCCTCCGTCACCTCCGAGCTGGTGCTGGAGGACGTCATCGTGGAGGAGAAGGCCAGCCTGCTGCCCCACGTGAAGGGTCTGAAGGGCCCCCTGGGCTGCCTCACCCAGGCCCGGTACGGCATCGCCTGGGGCGCCATCGGCGCGGCCGACGCCTGCTACCAGTGCGCCCTGGACTACGCGCTCACCCGCATCCAGTTCGACAAGCCCATCGCCAGCTACCAGCTCCAGCAGGAGAAGCTGGCGTGGATGGTCACCGAGATCACCAAGGCCCAGCTCCTGGTCCTCCAGCTCGGCCGCCTGAAGGACGCCAAGACCTTCACGCCCGCCCAGGTGTCCATGGCCAAGATGAACAACGTGAACACGGCGCTGGAGATCTGCCGGAAGGCCCGCACCATCCTCGGCGCCAACGGCATCCTGGACGAGTACCCGGTCATGCGCCACATGGCCAACCTCGAGAGCGTCTACACCTACGAGGGGACGCACGACATGCACACCCTCATCATCGGCCAGGAAGTGACTGGCATCCCCGCGTATCGCTGATCCGGGTGGCAGTCGTACCAAAAACGGGCCTCCGGGCCCGTTTTTTTCCGCCTAGAATCCTGTCATGCGAATCCTGTCCATCGATGGCGGCGGCATCCGCGGCCTGATCCCGGCCCTGGTGCTGGCGGAACTGGAGCGCCAGACGGGGCGGGCCGTGGCCGACTGCTTCGATCTCATCGCGGGCACCAGCACTGGAGGCATCCTGGCCCTGGGCCTCGCCAAGCCCGGGCCGGATGGCCGCCCGCACTACCGGGCCCAGGATCTGGCCAATCTGTACCTCCGGGAAAGTGCGCGGATCTTCCATGAGAGCGCCTTCCGGCGCCTGACCAACCCCATGGGGATCCGGGCGGCGAAGTATCCGGCCGAAGGGATCGAGGAGGTGCTCCAGGACTACTTCGGCGAAGCCCGGCTGAAGGAGGCCCTCACGGAACTCCTCGTCACGGCCTACGACCTGGAGAAGCGGGATCCCTTCTTCTACCGCAGCCGCCGGGCGGGCCTGGACCCGCGCTACGACGTGCCCATGCGCGTGGCGGCGCGGGCCACCAGCGCGGCCCCCACCTACTTCGAGCCGAGACTGGTCCCCTGGCCCGGGGAGCGGGATGTGCTGGTGGATGGCGGCGTCTTCGCCAACAATCCCGCCCTGTGCGCCTACGCGGAGGGCTGTCAGCGGCTTCGCGAGATGGGCAGGCCCGGCGGAGGGATCCTACTGGTCTCCCTGGGCAC
>JAJYBX010000093.1 GCA_021778785.1 Acidobacteriota bacterium | reverse complement strand
GCCCCGCTGGCTCGCCCTGGGGCGCGACGGGGAGGTGCTGGGCGAATCCGCCACCGCCCCGGATGGCGCCCAGGTGAAGGCCTGGCTGCTCGGCACGGGCCTGCCCGCCACCTGGGATGAGCAGGAACGGTTCCTCCGGCTCCATCCCGAGCATGGCACCGCGCTGTCGCTGCGGTTGTTCCGGTCCCTCCGGATGGCCCGGCTCCGTTTCCGGGCGCTCGAACAGGCAGGCGCGGCGGAGGGCGTGCGCCTCGTGCCGGGGACCCGGTGGCCCCAGCTCACCCCCGCCCGGATCCTCGACCCCACCAGGGCCGCGGGCTGGGACCGGGAGGTGGCGGAAACCCTGACGCGGATCAGCCGGTTGCCGGATGCCTGGCGACTGGGGGACGAGCTGTGGCTCCGCTCCTGGCTGAATTTCTACGGCCCAGTTGCGGGGCCCGACCTCCAGGAGGGGCTGCCGGCCTTCCGGGATGCCCTTCTGGCGGCCTGGAGGCGGTACCCGGATTCCGGTGGCCGGGAGGTCCTGCCGGCCCCCTCGGCAACGGTCATGGACGGGTTCGTCGGCCTCTGGATGGCTTGCAGCCGGTGCCTGTCCGGGCAGGCGGAGCGGGTGCCGGAGGTGCCGGACCTGGCGGTCGGTCCGGGGCATGTGTGGCCAGATGCCGGCCTGTTCCGGGCCCTGGCCTCGACGGCAAGCAGCTCGGGGCGGTGGGATGAACTCCTTCAGGCTCTGGACCGGTGCCCGGAGCCGGGCCTCGTGGGGATCTCCTCTTCCCAGGGGTGGGTGGAGGCCCTGGATGCCCAGAGGGAGGCAATCTTCTGGCGTGGGGTGGCCCTGGCTGAGCTTGGCCGGTGGCCCGAGGCGGTTGCGGCGCTCCGGGCCCTTCGCGAATCGGCCGGTTCCGGATGGGAGGGCATGCGCGGGCCCTTGAAGGCCTTCTATGGTGCGGATCGGAAATCGGCCAGGGAACGAACCGAGCCTAGACCCGAGCCGGTGGAACAGGCCTTCCTCGCGGTCCTGGACCTGCCTGCCCTTCCGAACGTGAAGCCGCCTGCTCCCGTGCCTCCGCTCCGCTTCCTGGTCTGGGGGACCCCCGCCTGGACCAAGGACTGGCCCACGATCCGGGCCACGGGGGAGCTGGCGACCTACGCGCCGGAGGAGCTGCGGAAGGAGGAGCCCACGCCGGCCGATCGGGACCGGATGGCCGCGGCAGGCCTTCCCGTGCGCGGCTGGGCCGTGTTCCGGGGCACCACGGACATCCTCGCCCGTGGACAGGATGCGCCCGAACCCGCCCGGCTCGCCCTCCAGCTCCAGGGGGCGTCACCTTCGCGGATCGCAGGGCTGGACGCCTTCCTCCGCCGGCACCCGGACCAGCTCGATGCGCGGAAGGAGCGCTACGACCTGATCCGTGCCCGGATGCCCTTGCCTGCGCTGGAGGCCAGGATGCGCGAGGATGCGGCCACGACGCAGCTGCCCCTGGATTTCGGTCCGGACGCGCCCTGGATCTCGGACCTGGATGCCTGGCGTGCCGCCGCCCGGCAGGTGGTTCCGGAAGTGCAGGCGGCCCTGGCCCGCTGGCCGGACCGCAGCTTCCTCTGGCAGTCCTGGGTCTCCTGGTCGGCCTTCCTGCCCCAGCCACCTTCGGTGCTCGCGCTGGCCCAGTCGCTTCCCGTGCTGGGTTCCCGGGCCCGATGGGCCGCGGATCTGCCGGCGGAGGTCCATCGGGCTGTGGCGCGGCAAGGGCTGGAGGCCGGGCGCGTCCAGGAATTGATTGATTGGTTCGAGCCGATTTGGACCGCGGTTCGCACCCGAGTGTGGGAGCGTTACATCCCGAAGGCCAACCAGGACCAGGAGCGGGCCATCTTCGAGGCCTACCGGGATGTGCTCCGGGCCTCAGGGCGTCCTGGGGAGCTGGCCGACCTGGAGAAGGCCTGGGCCGGCCATGTGTCCCGCTACGGGAAGGCCACGCCCCGCTGACGCTCAGTCGTGCCGGTCCAGCGCCGCCAGCAGGTGCAGCAGGGCCGGGGGGACCGGCTTCTCGCACCAGAGGGCCTCGGCCCAGTCGCACATGCGCAGGGAGCCCCAGTGCATGGCGCGGCCGATGACGCCGCGGCGGAAGGCGGGATGGGCGATGCGGGTGGGCGGCTGGCTGGGATCCTGGTCGAACTGGCTTCCGAAGGCGTCGAAGGCGGCCATGCGGCGTTCCCACACGGCGCTCACATCCACGAGGAGATCGGGGGCGCCCGGCTGCTCGCCGCCCACCCAGGCCACGGCCTCGGGACGCCAGGGCTTGCCCTCGCAGGGGTAGTTCTTCAACCCGGCGTAGTAGGCGGCCTCGCGGCCCAGGCGGTGGGCCCGGCGGTGGTCCGGGTGGCGGTCCTCCGGGGCGGGCAGGATGAGCACCCGGGGGCGCAGGCTGCGGAATTCCGCCATCAGGCGCACCCGGAAGCGCTCCTCCTCGGTGAAACGCCCGTCGGGGAAGTCCATCACGATGCGCTGCACCCCCAGGAGCTTCGCGGCGGCATGGGCCTCCGCCCGCCGCGTCTCGGGCGTGCCGCGGGTGCCGAGCTCGCCCGCGGTGAGATCCAGGATGGCCGCCTTGAGGCCCCGGTCCGAGGCCAGGGCCAGGAGGCCGCCCACGTGGACCTCCGCATCGTCGGGGTGGGCCCCCAGCACCAGCAGGTCGAGTCCGTCGTTCATGGGGCCTCCGCGAGAATGGGATCGGTGCCGCCGTCCATGCGGTCGAGGATGCGGTCCAGCAGCGCCTCGTCCCGCAGCCATTCGAGGCCCGGGACCACGCGCTCCTGGGGCCGCCCGAAGGGGAACAGGGCCTGCCGCAGGCCCTCGGGATCGCCGCCCAGGGCCGCCGCGGCGGCCTCGCGGTGCAGCCGGCGGTCGAGGCGGCCGAGCCGGGTGCGGGTGCGGTCCAGCTCCGCGGCGTACCGTTTCCGGATGGCCTCGGGCCAGGCCGGATCGGGATCCGGGATGGGCAACCGCGCCGTGGCGGTGTCGCCAGGCCAGGGCGCGAGGCCGGCCCAGTCTCCGTCCCGGAGGCGGGGCAGCTGGCCGGCCTCCAGGCGCAGCCCGGGCGGCAGCACGAAGACGCTGGGCCGGGGGACGATGCGGGGTGCGGGGAGTCCGACGCGCTCCCAGAGGGGCTCGCAGAGTCGCCAGTAGGCCCGCTCGGCGGGACCCAGCACCGCGGCTTCCACCGGCAGGAGCAGGGACTGCATGAGGGGACGCAGCGCCGCGCCGGGGCTCAGCCAGCGGCCGGGCGGCAGGGATTCGCGAGGTTCCAGGCGCCGCCGCCGGCCGGTGGCGGGATCCAGGGCGAACCAGGCGGCCTGGGTACGCGGATCGAGGGGCAGGGGGGCGCCCTCGGCCTCCAGGCGCGCGGCCTGCCGGAGGAGATCGGCCTCCAGGTCCAGGGCCCGCCAGCCCTCCAGCACCGCCTGGATGGGTGCCCGCACCGCCGGATCCGTGGGGGAGAAGGGCCGCAGGCCCCGCCGCCACAGGGGCTCCCCCAGAGCCAGGGCGTGGCCCCGCAGGGTGGGCTCGGCGGGGGCGGGGCAGGTGCCCCAGAGGGATTCGGCCTCGGCCTGGTGCCGGCCGGTCCAGGGCAGCCAGCCCGTGGCGGTGCCTTCCGGAGCCTCGAAGCTGAACCGGCGGCGGATCCGGCGGCCGTCCCGGGTCCCCACTACGGCGGCGACCTCGGTGCGGTCGTGGTCCTCGTCCGCCAGCCAGTACACGGCCTCGGCGCCGGTGCGCCGGGCCTCCGCCAGGGCCGCCAGCGCCTTGGCCACGGAGAGGGCCGGGCTCCAGCCCGCGCCGATCTGCTGGCCCGTGGCCACCACGGGCCTGGGGGCTCCCATTCCGCCGGATCCGCTCCCGTCCATCGCCATGGGCCCAGCCTACCCGGACTCGGCGTTCATGCCATCCTCGACCCCATGGCCTTTGACGATCTCCAGCCCTGGGTGCCTCCCGCCGAGCCGGATCTCGCCCGGCTGGCCATGGCGGCGGCGGACGAAGCCGGCGTGGCCGAACTGAGGGCCTGGCCCGAGGTGCGGAAGGGCGGCATCGGCTTCGGCGATCTGCCGCCCTTCCTGGGCTGGCGGGGCACAAGGGAGGGTCGTCACCACCTGGTGCTGCTCCAGGCCCGCGAGGTGGGGGCCCTGGTGCCCGGGGCGCGCACGGCGCCGCTGCCCGGGGGCTGGCTCGAGGCGCTGGACCTGGAAGCCCTGGCGCGGCCCCTGGCCCGTCATCCGGCCTTTCCGGGCGGGGCCTCGATCCATGTGGTACATCTGCCCGGCGGGGACGTCGCGCGGGTCCGCACCCGGGGCGACGCCGCCCCAGCCCTCGTGGCCGAGGTGCTGCGGCGCGTCAGTTCCATCCAGGCGTGGCGG
Source organism: Acidobacteriota bacterium (assembly GCA_021778785.1). Classification (GTDB taxonomy): domain Bacteria; phylum Acidobacteriota; class Holophagae; order Holophagales; family Holophagaceae; genus Geothrix. Next base: position 2,901 of record JAJYBX010000093.1, on the reverse strand, counting down.
TTCGAGTGACCCGGGCCTACTTGCCCCGGTTGCTGGAGCGCATGTGGGCCGCGCCGCCGCTCTTGCCCTGGGGCTTGGAGGAGGCCCGCACCGTGGGTTGGGGCTGGGGCTTCGCCTTGGGCTTGGACGAACCGGCATCGGCCGCCGGCTTGTCCACGGCCTGGAGCGATTTCAGCAGATCGGCGGGGACGAGGGGCTTGGTCATGGTCGGACTCCTGGGGTCATTCTAGCGCTTCGTCCTGGACTGGTCAGAGGACCGACCAGTCCGTCTTGGCCTTGGGCTGCCCGTAGTCCGTCTCGATCTGGGCCAGCTGCAGGCGGCCGGAGGCATCATCGTTCACGGCCTGCCAGCGGGTGTACCAGTCGATCACCCACATGCCGCTCTCGCGGGTGCCGTTGCCGCTCCAGCCGTTGCCGCCGAAGGGCATGTGGGCCTCGGCGCCGGTGGTGCTGTTGTTGATGCTGGCCATGCCGGCCTTGATCTCGCGCTTGAAGCGCTCCACCCAGTGCCGGTTCTCGGTGTAGAGGCTGCTGGAGAGGCCGTAGGGCGTGCCGTTGGCGCAGGCCATGGCTTCGTCGAAATCCTTGACGGTCGTGAGGTTCACCGTGGGGCCGAAGACCTCGTTCTGGAACAGCCCCATGTCGGGGGTGACGCCTTCCCATACGCAGGGCTGCATGTAGAGGCCGTGCTCGATGTGCCCCTTCACGCGATCGGTGCGGTTCGTCTCGGTCCACTGCTCGCCGCCGCAGAGGAGCTTCGCCCCATCCTTCCGGCCCATCTCCCAGTGCTCGCGGAAGCCCTCGGCGAAGCGGGGGTTGATCATGGGGCCGTAGGTCACGTCAGGGTCGGTCATGGGGTTGCCCATCTCCAGGGCCTCGACGCCCGCCATGAACTTCTGCTTGAACTCGGCGGCGCAGGCCTCGTGGACGATGAGGTTCGCCAGGCTGGTGCAGCGCTGCCCGGCGGTGCCGAAGGCGGCCCAGAGGGCGCCCTTCACGGCCAGGTCGAGATCGGCGTCGGGCATGACCACCATGGGGTTCTTCCCGCCCAGCTCCAGGCTCGGGATGATCAGGTTCCGGCCGCAGGCCTCGCCGATCATGCGGCCCACGGCGGTGGAGCCGGTGAAGCTGAACTTCTGGTAGAAGCCCTTGTCGATGCCCGCCAGGAAATGCTTGCCGCAGCCGGCGCGGCCCCGGCCGTTGACGGTGTTCACCACGCCCGGCGGAAGGCCCGCATCCATCATCGCCAGCATGAAGAGGTAGGCCACCGTCGGGGCGTCGTCGCTGGGCTTCCACACCACGGTGTTGCCGCAGAGGATGGCGGGGATGATCTTCCAGCTGGGCACGGCCAGGGGGAAGTTGTTGGCGGCCAGGATGCCGCAGACGCCCACGGGGCGGCGGTAGGTGGTCAGTGACCTGTGGGGCAGCTCGGAGGGCACGGTCTGGCCGTAGAGGCGGCGGCCCTCGGAGGCGAAGAAGGTGCAGGTGTCGATGGCCTCCTGGACCTCGCCCAGGGCCTCGCGGGGGGTCTTGCCGATCTCGCGGGTGATGATGCGGGCCAGCTTCTCCTTCTGTTCCGAGAGGATCTGGCCCGTGCGCTGGATCACCGCGCCCCGGACGGGGGCGGGGGTGGCGGACCAGGTCGTGAAGGCCTCGGCCGCGGCCTTGGCGGCCCGGGCCACGTCCTTCTCCCCGCTGTCCGGGAACACGCCCACCAGGTCCCGCTTGTCCACGGCGGAGCGGGACTCGATCATGGAGAGATCCCCCTCCAGCTCGCGCCCGTTGATGATGTTGAAGCCGATCACGGACTTCCCGGCGCTGGCTGCGGCCGGCAAATTCGGTTTCAGGTACATGGCGGCTCCCGGCTGGAGGTCCCAGGATAGCCCGGCCCCGGGGAAGATGGCCAACCGAGCGGTTAGCATGGAGGTTCTGCCGGAGCCCGGGTGTTCGACAACCTATCCCTTCCCACCATCCTCGTCAGCTACGTGGCGCTGCTCTTCAGCCTGAGCGTCCACGAGGCCTCCCACGCCACGGCGGCCTACCTGCTGGAGGACGACACCGCCGCCAGCCTGGGCCGGATGACCCTCAATCCCATCGCCCACATCGACCTGCTGGGCACGGTCATCTTCCCCCTGCTGGGCATGGCCACGGGCTTCCCCTTCATCGGCTGGGCCAAGCCCGTGCCGGTGGATCCCCGCAAGCTCACCCGGAAGTTCACCCAGCGGGTGGGCTACGCCCTGGTGGCCAGCGCCGGCCCGGCCTCGAACCTGATCCAGGCCGGGGTCTTCCTGGGAATCATGTTCCTGGTGGTGAAGGCCGTCGTGCCCGTGCCCGAGCTGGAGTACCGGGTGTTCGTTCGGGCCCTGCTGGCCGGCAAGGTGGAGAGCCTGCAGGTGCTGCAGCTGGGCACCACGGCCACGCTCTTCCTGGCCCTGCTGGGCCGCCTGGTGCTCATCAATGTCGGCCTGGCCCTCTTCAACCTGCTGCCCATGGGACCCCTGGACGGCGCGGGCATCCTGCGGGGCTTCCTGCCCTGGCGATGGCTGCCGAAGTTCGACCGGATCCAGCCCTGGATGGGCGGCATCCTCATCGTGCTGGCCCTCACGGGCCTCCTCGGCTACGTCATCGGCCCGGTGTTCGGACTGGTGTTCTACGGCATCGAGATCGTGGCCCGCCTCATCCTCCACTTCTGATCCACGCGCGTTTCGGAGTCTCCATGCACCGCATCCTCTCCGGCATCCAGCCCTCCGGCTCCCTGCACATCGGCCACCTGGTGGGGGCCCTGGACAACTTCGCGCTCCTGCAGGGCCGGGGCGAGGCCTTCTACATGATCGCGGACTGGCACGCGCTGACCTCGAAGTACGAGAACCCGGGCGAGATCTGGCCCGCCACCCTGGAGCT
>JAJYBX010000092.1 GCA_021778785.1 Acidobacteriota bacterium | reverse complement strand
GGGCCTCGTCAAGGCTGGCGGGGACCATCCCAAGGTCGCCGAGCGCGTGGCGCAGATGAAGCTGGAGGGCTTCGAATACACGGGCTTCCCGGTGGTCTTCTGGGACCTCTACGGCCAGCAGGGGCATCCGGTCCGCACCACGGTCAGCGACATGGGCCCGCTCCTGTTCTCCCGCCTGCTCAACCTGAACGACACCCAGGAAGGCGTGCTGAACCTCGTGTTCAAGATCGCCGACGACAACGGCCTGCTGCTGCTGGACCTGAAGGATCTGCGGTCCATGCTCCAGTTCGTGGGCGACCATGCCGCCGAGTACAAGACCCAGTACGGCAATGTCTCCGCCGCCAGCATCGGCGCCATCCAGCGGGGCCTGCTGGAGCTCGAGAGCCAGGGCGCCGAGGCCTTCTTCGGCGAGCCGGCCCTCGACCTCGACGACCTCATGCAGACCGACGCGAAGGGCCGCGGCGTCATCAACATCCTGGCGGCGGACAAGCTCATCAACGCCCCCAAGCTCTACGCGACCTTCCTGCTCTGGCTGCTGTCGGAACTCTTCGAGCGGCTGCCCGAGGTGGGCGATCCCGAGAAACCCAAGCTCGCCTTCTTCTTCGACGAGGCCCACCTGCTCTTCAACGACGCGCCGGATGCCCTGCTGGACAAGATCGAGCAGGTGGTGCGTCTGGTGCGATCCAAAGGCGTGGGCGTGTACTTCGTCACCCAGAACCCGCTCGATGTCCCCGACAAGGTGCTGGGGCAGCTGGGCAACCGCGTCCAGCACGCCCTCCGCGCCTTCACGCCCCGCGACCAGAAGGCCGTGAAGGCCGCCGCCGAGACCTTCCGCGCCAATCCGGCGCTCGACGTGGCCACGGCCATCACGGAGCTTGCCGTGGGCGAGGCCCTGGTCTCCCTCCTGGACGAGAAGGGCCGCCCGGGCGTCGTGGATCGGGCCCTGGTGTGTCCGCCCCAGAGCCAGCTCGCGCCCATCACCCCCGAGGAGCGGCAGCAGGTCATCCGGGCCTCGCTGCACGCCGGCCACTACGAGCAGGCCGTGGACCGGGAGAGCGCCTTCGAGAAGCTGAAGGCCCGGGCCGGGGAGGCCATGCAGCAGGAGGCCGTCCAGGCCCAGGCCAGGGAAGAGGCCCGGGCCTCGAAGGAACCCGCGCGCCGCTCCGACACGCTCGTCGAATCCTTCGGCAAGAGCGTGGCCCGCGCGGCGGGCAGCGCCATCGGCCGGCAGATCATCCGCGGCGTCCTGGGTTCCCTCTTCGGCGGCGGCGGCCGCAGACGCTGATCAGGCCGCGCCCTGGTGCCTCAGGGCGTCGATGGCGGCCATGAGGGCCTGGGGGTCGCTGGCGGCGTGGAGGTTCTGCCGGAAGCCGTGGCCGCCGGGCACGCCCTTGGTGAACCAGGCGCCGATCTTCTTGATCTTGTGCAGGGCTTCGCGGGGCTCCAGCAGATCCAGCAGGATCTGGAAGAGCCGCAGGGTGGCATCGATGCGCATCTCCGTCGTCACCGCGAACGCGGGCTCCAGGATCTGCCGGAAGATGAAGGGGTTGTAGAGGGCGCCGCGGCCGATCATCACGGCCGCGCAGCCCGTCTCCTCGGCCATGCGGAAGGCGTCCTCGCGCACATTGACGTCGCCGTTGCCGATGACGGGGTACGAGGTTCCGGCATCCACCGCCCGGGCGATGATGCTCCAGTCCGCATGGCCCTCGTACTGCTGGGCGCGGGTGCGCGGATGGATGGCCAGGGCCTGCACGCCCGCGGCCTCGAACATGCGCAGGAAATCGAGGAACTCACCCCGCTCCTTCTGGGAGGCGTCCCAGCCTGCCCGCATCTTCACCGTGACGGGCACCTTCACCGCCTTCACCATGGCCGTGACGCAGCGCTCCGCCAGGCGGATGTCCTTCAGCAGGGCCGAGCCCGCGCCGCCCCGGGTGACGTTGCTGGCCGGGCAGCCCATGTTCAGGTCCACCAGGTCCGCCCCGGCGGCCTCGCAGAGCTGCGCGCCCTCGGCCAGCGCCTCCGGGCGTCCCCCGGAGATCTGCATGGAGAGCGGACGCTCGCCCGTGGCGGCCATCATCTTCTCCGCCTTCACCGCATGCCGGATCAGCGCCTCGCTGCTGATCATCTCCGAGACCGTGAGCCCCACGCCGCCAATCTCCCGGATGAACTTGCGGAACGGCTGATCGGTGATCTCGTGCAATGGCGCCATGACCAGGCGGTTGGACACCTGGACATCACGGATCTGGAAGGGGGTGTGGGGAAAGGTCACATGGCGCTCGCTTGCGACCTTCCAGTGTAGCCAGGGGCTTTGAAGGGGGGCCGCAGCCAAATTCAGGGCAGGGGCGTGGGCGGCCTCACGTCCGGGACATGGCCGGAGGACCTCCCATGTCCCCCTCATCCGTGGGCGGCTTGAAGAAACGGTAGGTATTCCGTCCACTTTCCTTGACGGCATACATGGCTGCGTCAGCCCGTTTCATCAGTTCGACGGGTGTGTTCCCGTCGCGAGGGAACATGGCAATGCCGATGGAGGCCCCGACCTGGGCCGCCCTGCCCCGAAATTCCATGGGCTCGTTGATGGCGGTGAGGACCCGGCCGGCAATGTAGGCCACCTCCTCATCGTTGGCAGGGCTGTCGAGCAGGATGATGAACTCGTCGCCACCCAGCCGCGAGACGGTGTCCGACTGTCGTACCTGGGCCTGGAGTTTCTGTGCCACGGCTCTCAGCAGGTCATCACCAATCTCGTGCCCAAGGGTGTCATTGACGACTTTGAATCGGTCCAGATCAAGGAACATCACGGCCAGGCCACTCTTGCCCCGCTCGGCCTTGGCAATTTGGTGGTCGAGCCGGTCCATCAGCAGGGAGCGATTGGGCAAGTCGGTCAAGGCGTCGTGGAAGGCCAAATGTTTAATTCTTTCGTCGTTGTACCGGGATTTGGTGATGTCGTTGAAGACCGAAACGTACTGTATCGGCTCGCCGATCGAACTGTGAATTTTCGTGATCGTCAGCCACTCCAGGTAGACTTCACCATCCTTGCGACGATTCCAAATTTCCCCCTGCCAATGGCCGGTGGCATCGATATCGCGCCACATCGCGGCGTAGAAAGCCTGGTCGTGATGCTTGGATTTGAGGATCCGCGGCGTCTTCCCGATGGCCTCTTCTGCGCGATAACCTGTGATTTGGGTAAAGGCAGGATTCACGGATAGGATGACCAAGTCGGCATCGGTGACAAGGATGCCCTCGACAGTGTTGTGAAAGACGCTGGCGGACAATTGAAGTTTGGCCTCCGCTTCCTTGAGGAGCGTCACTTCGCTCACCAGGACGAAAAAACCTGCGACGTCACCACTGGCGGTAATGTCTGGGACATAGTTGGCCAGCGTATAACCAATGCTTCCGTCGATCTTGGTAAGGGTTCGCTCAAATTGTTGTTTTTCACCCTTCAAGGCGCCACGAATAAAGGGCTCATTAAGGGAGAAGAGATGCTCTCCCATGAATTCCTGTATGGAGTTCCCAATCATGGCCTCAGGCGCCTTGCCGAACCAATCCAGGAATGAGTGGTTGGCGAAACGGCAGCGCAAATCCTTGTCCCAATAGGCGATCAGCCCGGGCAGGGAGTTGGCGATGGTTTTGAGGAAGTGCTCGCTCTCAGCTAGAGCCTGGGTCGACTTGATGGAATGCGCTTTGGCACGGCGCGTGGATTCCGTCATTCTGGAAACGATCGTTCCAACAATGACAAAAACAGCCAAGCGCAGATAGTCGGTGGGACTCGTGATGAACGGTTGCGCGACGAGGAGCGGCCAACAGAACAGGACCGTCAGACAGGACAGCGCCGTGGCCAATAAGCCGGCGACAAGTCCTCCGTACAGAGCAGCGACCACCACCGCCGGATAGAAGGTGGCCCACGCTAGGTCCGTTCCCACCTGGTGTAAGGGCCATATCCGAAGCAGGGCGGCCACGACCACAAGGAGTATTGGGAGGGCATAGCTCAGGAACAGGTGGCGCAGCCTCGGAGATGGGTACATGTCCTCTGCCAATTTCAAAAGGCCCAAGGAAGTTGGGGCGCTCCCCATTTGATTCCAGCCATGGGTGCTGAGCCCATAGGCAGGATTGCTTCAAATAGGCTTAACACCCAATCCATTCATCGGCCAGAACCAGAAGGCCCTTGAAAAGGAACCCGATCGCCATCCCATCTGATGCCGCCTTTACCGCGCCAGATGGGGCGTCGTATGGCTACCGCCGCGCCGGCGGCTCCTGCAGATTGGCCAGGAACTCGTCGTTGGTCTTGGCCTTGCCGAGGCGGTCCACGAGCAGTTCCATGCTCTCGCTGGGGCCACTGGCGCTGAGGACCTTGCGGAGCACCCAGATCTTGGCCAGCTTGGCGGGTTCGATGAGGAGATCCTCCTTGCGGGTGCCGGATTTCTGGATGTCCATGGCGGGGAAGATGCGCTTGTCGGAGAGCTTGCGGTCCAGCACGATCTCGCTGTTGCCGGTGCCCTTGAACTCCTCGAAGATCACGTCGTCCATGCGGCTGCCGGTCTCGATGAGGGCCGTGGCCACGATGGTGAGGGAGCCGCCGCCCTCGATGTTGCGGGCCGCGCCGAAAAAGCGCTTGGGCCGCTGCAGGGCGTTGCTGTCCACGCCACCGGAGAGCACCTTCCCGCTGGGCGGCACCACGGTGTTGTAGGCCCGCGCCAGGCGCGTGATGGAGTCCAGCAGGATCACCACGTCCTTCTTGTGCTCCACCAGCCGCTTGGCCTTCTCGATGACCATCTCGGCCACCTGGACGTGGCGCGTGGCCGGCTCGTCGAAGGTGCTGGAGACCACCTCGCCCTTCACGCTGCGCTCCATGTCCGTGACCTCCTCGGGCCGCTCGTCGATGAGCAGCACGATGAGGAACACCTCCGGGTGGTTGGCGGTGATGGAGTTGGCGATGTTCTGCAGCAGCACGGTCTTGCCCGTGCGCGGCGGGGCCACGATGAGGGCGCGCTGGCCCTTGCCCAGGGGCGTCATCAGGTCCATGACCCGGGTGCTCAGCTCCTGGGTGTCGCGCTCCATGCGCAGGTGGTGCTTGGGGTAGAGGGGGATGAGGTCGTCGAAGTGGAGCCGTTCCCGGGCCATGGTCGGCGGATCGAAGTTGACCGCGTCCACGCGGAGCATGGCGAAGAACTTCTCGCCCTCCTTGGGGGCGCGGATCATGCCGGACAGGGTGTCGCCGGTGCGCAGGTTGAACTTCCGGATCTGGCTGGGGCTGATGTAGATGTCCTCGGCCCCGGCGAGGTAGTTCTGGTCGGGGCTGCGGAGGAAGCCGAAGCCCTCCGGCAGCACCTCCAGGACGCCTTCCGCGAAGAACTGGCCCTCGCGCTCGGCCTGGGCCTGGAGCACGCGGAACACCAGCTCCTGCTTGCGCATGGAGAGCGGGTTCTCGACCTGGAGCTCCTTGGCGAGATCGGCGAGCTTCCCGATGGAGAGCTCCTTGAGCTCCTGAAGGCTCAGGGCGACCGGCGGCGCAGGCTGGGTGGCCATGGGGCACCTCGGGATCGGGCGAGTCGGAATTGGCTCGGGAATGCTGACATGATAGGTCGGATTTACTTATCGGCCAATTCCAGCGGGTTCCTTACAAGCGAATTCCAATACCCGCATTACAAATCCCTTGGGATCCTCAACCGGGTAAGCATGACCCACTTCAGGTACCACCTCGAAGCGGGCGCCGGGGATGCCCTGGGCTGTGACCAGGCATTTCCAGGGCGGCGTCAACAGATCCTCCGCGCCGCAAAGGAGAAGCACCGGCGCCTCGATGGCGCCCAGGCGGTCCCGGATGTCCCAGCCGAGGGTCCCCCGGATCTGGTGGAGGTTGCCGTGCAGGGGCTTCTCCCCACCCGTGACCACCTGGTGGTAGGCCCGCAGCACGCCATGGCGGGCCTCCAGGAAGCCGTCGCCCCACAGGAAGGGCGCCACGGCGTCGAACTGGAAGAGGGGACCGCCCAGCTCCAGGCACCGGGCCCACTGCTCGACCTTGAGGGCCATGGCGAAGTCGATGCGGGGCATGGCGCTGGTGAGCACCGCCCCCGCGAAGGCGCCCGGATGCCGGGTGAGGAGTTCCAGGCTCAGGGCGCTGCCGTTGGAGAGGCCCACCAGCCAGGGATGGGCCACGCCGAGGGCCTGGAAGAGCTCCCAGGCGTCCTCGGCCAGATCGGCGGTGAGGTAGGGCCCCTCCCCCGGGGCGTCGGACTTGCCCTGGCCGCGGCTGTCGAAGGTGAGGACCCGGAACCGCTGCGTCAGGCCCGGCAGCGCGCCCGCCCACATGGTCGTGTCCGACAGCAGCCCGTTCAGCAGGACCATCCAGGGCGCCTCGGGCGGTCCCTGCACGCGGTAGTGGAGGCGGAGGCCCGAGGCCAGCGTGACGTGGGTGGGCGCGGGTCTCACGCGCCGCTCCGGAGTTCCGACGGAGTGAGGTGCCGCTCGAAGGACCAGAGGCCGGAGGCCCAGCGGATCACCGTGCAGCTGGCCTTCTTCACCTCCTGGCTCCGGCCTGTGAGCTGGAAGGCCAGATCCCCCAGGAGGGGCTGGTGGCTGGTGAGGGCCAGCACATCGTCCTGGCCGAGTTCCGCCATGAGGCTCCGCAGCCAGAGATCGGCTGCGCCGGGATCGCCATGGGGGACCAGCCCCTCCCAGGCCTCCACCGGGAAGGCGCGGCCCGCGGCCTCCTGCAGGCAGGCCATGGTCTCGACGGCCCGCCGGTAGGGGCTGGTCACGCCCCGGGTGGGGAGGTGGCCCCGGGCCACGAGGCCCCGCATGGCGGCCCGGGTCTTCGACCAGCCCTCGGGCGTGAGGGCCCGGTCCGCGTCCCGCTGGCCGGCGTGGGGATCCTCGGCGAGGCCGTGGCGGATGAGGAGCAGGGTCGCGGACATGCCCCGATCTTAGAGTGCCTAACAAAACCCCCACAAGGCCACGCGAGGGCCGCCGGGCGAGCGAGGCGAGGAACGCGAGAAGACGCGTAGCGGGTACTACGCGCGACGAGCGTGACGCGGCATCGCGACACCCGCCGGCCCTCGCCCGGAGGGAGAAAGCCAGGTGGGCGCCCCGCGGCGTCAGGGCCCTTGAACGATGTCCCGCATCGCCCTGCGGGCCCTTCCCTCTCGGTATCGCCTCCGGCGATACACGAGACATAAAGACATCTGCGGTGCATCCCACCTGGCTTTCTCGCGGCCCCGTCGGGGTTTTGTTAGGCACTCTTAATGCCCCCGGGCCGCCTTCCAGGCGAGGTGGCCCTGGTGGCGGCGATGGGCGGCCAGGTAGCGGGCGTCCTCGGCGTACGTGGTGGGGTAGATGGCCGGAA
>JAJYBX010000091.1 GCA_021778785.1 Acidobacteriota bacterium | reverse complement strand
CGGACCAGGGTCGGGTTCGTGTAGGTCAGGTAGTTGCCGGTGAAGGCATTGCGGTAGGAGATCGTGTCGTGGCTGAACAGCTTGGTGCCCGGCGCCCAGGCGTTGCCCAGGTCGTAGAAGGCCACCAGGCGGAACTGCTCGGCGATCTTGAACTGGTATTCGAAGTTCGCGATGAACTGCTTGTTGCCGCCCACGAACACGGGGTTGCCGACATTGTCGAGGAGGATGGAGCCCACCTGGCCGTAGCGGTAGCCGCGGATGCTGTTCTCGCCGCCGGGCCGGTACATGTTGTAGATCGGCAGATCCTCCACGCCCAGGTTCTGGAGGTATCCGTAGGTTGCGTTCATGCCGAAGATGTGGCGGTCGGCGAAGTTGGTGAACTTGGCGAAATCCCAGGTGGCCCGCAGGAAGGGGCGGTCCCCGCCGAACTGCCAGCCGCCGTATTCCAGGCTGAACCCCAGCTTGGTGCCGGCCGTGGGCTTGAACTGGTGGTTGATGGTGCTGTAGGTCAGGCTCTGGCTGAAGGTGGAGGTCAGCTGGTTGCTGATGTCCCGGAAGTAGTAGTTGCGCCCGCCCTCGATGCGGATGAGGGAGAAGCTGTAGCCCGCGGAATAGGTGGTGAAGAAGGCCCAGGGCCGGCCCGGCAGCCAGTTGCTCAGGCGCGCGCCCACCGAGACACCCAGGCTGCGGGTGAACTGCTTGTAGGCGTTGGCGATGCCCACGCGGGAGGCGTCGTAGTCGGCCGTGCCATTGGAGACGGAGGTGGAGAAGGAGTACGGGAGGTCGAAGACGAAGGGCTCGGTGAAGCCCACGGAGATGCTCTTCGAGAACTTGCCCCCGTTGTAGCTGACGGAGAGCGTCTCGCCCCCGCCGCCCAGATTGCGGGTGGAGAAGCTCACGCCCAGGGAGAAGCCGAACAGCGAGCCGTAGCCGCCCTGGAAGAGCAGCTCGTTGACGCCGGCCTCCTCGCCGCGGACCGTGATGTCCACCTGCGGCTTGTCCGGAACCAGGTCCACCTTGGGATCGGAACCCTTCACGTCGAAGAAGCTCAGCTGGCTGATGGACAGCAGCGAGTCCTTGAAGAGGTTGGTGCGGAAGGGGTCGCCCTCCCGCATCAGCATGCTGCGGCGCAGCACCTTGTCCTTGGTGGTGGTGTTCCCCTCGAATTCGATGCGGCGCACCGTGTAGGGCTCGCCCTCATCCAGCTTCAGGCTGGTGTCCACGAACTTGAGGCCCTTCTCCTCGCGGACCTCGAACTTCTTCTCGGCGTGGAAGAGGATGTAGGCCTGATCGCTGTAGGCCTCCTTCAGCTTGTCCACGGTCTCGTTCACCGCATCCAGGTCGAAGGGCACCGGCTTCGCGCCGGGCTTGGGGTCCTCGAGGCTCGGCTTGATGTTGAAGAACTTCTTCAGGAAGGACTTGTTGTCCCGCTTCACCTCGGCGTACTTCGTCCGGTAGAACTCGGGACGGAAGAGCTTGCCACCCTCCTCCTTGAAGGTGCCCTCGTAGTACTTCTCGCCCTCCATGACGGGGATGGTGAGCGTGGCCCGCAGGTCGTACTTCGGGGACTTGGCCTCCTTGATGCGCTTCTCGTTCTTCTTCTTCTGCTTCGCGGTGGTGCGGTCCTCCACCTCGATGGTGGGCTTGCCCACGAAGACATCCTTGTAGCCCAGCTTCCAGTAGGCCTTCTTGATGTTGTCGAGGTCCTCGTCGAGGTTCTTGTCCACCAGCAGGTCGTGGGTGGTGACCCAGCTGAACATCCAGTGCTGGCGGGTCTTCTTCATCACGCCCTTGAGCTGGGAGCTGCTGAAGACCTTGTTCCCGCGGAACCGGATGGTGTAGATGCGGGCCTTGCCGCCCTCCTTGATGTCGAAGACCAGGCGGGCGGCGCCGGGCCCCATGGGCTCCAGGGACACGTCCACCACCGGGTTGCGGAAGCCCTTCTCCCCCGCCATGTCCACGATCTGGTTCTTGATCTTCCGCGCCGCGTCGGGATCGTAGACCGTGTCGGGATTGATGGTGAGCTTCTTCTCCTTGATCTTGTCCTTGATGGACGTGATGCCGATCTCCGTGCCTCCGCGGTAGTCGATCTCCTTGATCAGGGGCCGTTCCTTGATGCGGATCACCAGCTTCTTGCCGCCCTCGGCGTTCTCCAGCTCCAGCTTGATGTCGTCGAAGGAGCCGGTCTTCCAGAGCTTCTCCAGCACCGCGGTGAAGTCCACGTCGCGGACATCCTCGCCCACCTTCAGGCCCGACTTGAAGATCACCGTCTCCGGGGTCTGCTTCTGGGCCCCCACCACCTCGATCTTGACGAGGGGTTCGAGGTCCTGTGCGGCGAGGGGGATGGCGCATCCCGCCACAAGGAGAAGGGGCAGCAGGCCCCTCCGCCACCGGGGCCGGACCCGGTTCCGGTCGCTGTTCAGCTGCGTCATTCAGGCACTCCGACCAGATGGGCTTCCTGGCCAGGGGCCATGGTTCCGGATTCAGACAGGGTGGGGACGAGGTGGCCGTCCGCCAGATCGAAGTTCACGAGGCCGGACGGCACGGTGTCCTGGCCCACCATCAGCTCGGCCAGGGGGTCCTCCACCAGCTTCTGGATGGCCCGGCGCAGCGGTCGGGCCCCGTAGGCGCGGTCGCGGAGGGTCGTCTTCACCAGGTGGTCGCAGGCGGCGTCCGTGAGCGTCACCGTGAGCTTGTGCTTCTGGAGGGTGATGTTCAGGTCTTCCACCAGCAGGCGGACGATCTTGCGCAGTTCGTCGTCGCCCAGGCGGTTGAACACGACGATCTCGTCGATGCGGTTCAGGAATTCCGGCGTGAAGGTCCGCTTCAGGACCTTCATCGCATCGCCCGACTTGGCGTCGGGACGCGAATCCTGCTCGACGAAGCCGAGGTTCTTCTCCGACAGCAGCTCCCGGCTGCCCACATTGGACGTCATGATGATGATGGTGTTCTTGAAGTCCACCAGGTTCCCGAAGGCGTCCGAAGCCTGACCGTCGTCAAAGATCTGGAGCAGGATGTTGATCAGGTCGGGATGGGCCTTCTCGATCTCGTCGAAGAGCAGGACGCAGTAGGGGTTCCGCCGGATGCGGTCCGTGAGCATGCCGCCCTCCTCGTAGCCCACGTACCCCGGAGGGGCTCCGAGCAGCTTCGAGACTTCGTGCTTTTCCATGTACTCGGACATGTCGAAGCGGATCATCTTCTTGGGGTCGCCGAAGAGGAAGGCGGCCAGGGTCTTGGCCAGCTCGGTCTTGCCGACGCCGGTGGGCCCCAGGAAAAGGAACGATCCCATGGGCCGGTTCGGGTTCTTGAGGCCGGTCCGGGCCCGGCGCACGGCCCGGGCCACGGCGCTCACCGCCTCGGGCTGGCCGATGACGCGCTCGTTGAGGCGGCCCTCCATGTTCACCAGATTGGCCTTCTCGTCGCCCTTCAAGGCGGTCACGGGGATGCCGGTCCAGCTGGCCACCACCTCCTCGATGTCCTGCTCGGACACCTCGGGGAAGCGGGCGTAGTCCTCGTCCGACAGTTCGGTGCGGTCCTTCTGGATCTCCTCGCGGAGCTGCAGCTCCCGCTGGCGGAGCAGGACGGCCTTCTCGAAGTCGCGGCTGAGCACCGCCTCGTTCATCTCGTTGATGACGCGGTGCAGCTCCTCCTCCGCCTGCAGGGCCTCGCCACCCCCGCCGCCGGGCCCCACCCGCAGCTTCACCCGGGCGCCGGCCTCGTCCAGCAGGTCGATGGCCTTGTCCGGCAGGAAGCGGTCCGTGATGTAGCGGTTGGACAGGTAGACCGAGGCCTCCAGGGTCTTGGCGGCGTAGCGCACCCGGTGGAACAGCTCGTAGCGGCTGCGGATGCCCTCCAGGATGCGGAGGCTCTCCGTCTCGTCCGGCGGGTTCACCGTGACGGGCTGGAAGCGCCGCACCAGGCTGCGGTCCTTGTCGATGTACTTGGCGTATTCCTTGTGCGTCGTCGCGCCGATGCACTGGATCTCGCCCCGGCTGAGGGCCGGTTTCAGGATGTTGGCGGCGTCCAGGCTGCCCTCGGCCGCGCCCGTGCCGATGAGGCTGTGGATCTCGTCGATGAAGAGCACGACGCTGGGATCCTTGCTGGCCTCGGCGATGATGGACTTCAGGCGCTCCTCGAACTGGCCGCGGTACTTGGTGCCCGCCACCACCAGGCTGAGGTCCAGGGCGTAGATGCGCTTGTCCTGGAGGCTGGGGGGCACCGCGCCCTCGTGGATCTTCTGGGCCAGGCCCTCCACGATGGCCGTCTTGCCCACCCCCGCCTCGCCCAGCAGGATCGGGTTGTTCTTCCGGCGGCGGCTGAGGATCTGGACGATCCGCTCCACCTCCTGCTCGCGGCCGATGAGGTTGTCGAAGATGCCCCGCTCGGCCATCTCGGAGAGGTTCCGGGCGAATTCGGAGAGGAGCGGGTGCTCCTTCTTCTTCTTGGCGATCTTCTCCTCCTTGGTGCTCTCCAGGAGGATCTCCTTCGCCGCGATCAGGTCCGCGCCGGCCTCCTTCAGCAGGCGGCCCGCCAGGCAGGTCTCCTCCTTGAGCATGCCCAGGAGCAGGTGCTCGGCCCCCACGTGCTTGTGGTTCAGCTTGGCGCTCTCCGCCGTGGCGTGCTGGAGGATGCGCTTGACCTCCTCCTCCATGGGGATGTCGATGCTGGTGCTGCTGGGGGTGATCTTCTTGTCCTTGGGCGTGAGCGCCGCCACCAGGCGTTCCCGCAGGGAGCTGACCTGGACGCCCATCCGCTCCAGGAGCTGGGTGCTGGTCTTCTCCGACTCCCGGAGGAGGCCCAGGAGCAGGTGGCCGCTCTGGATGCTTTCCGCCCCGAACTGGCTCGCCTCGTAGCGGGCGAAGAACATCACACGGCGGGCTTTTTCGGTGAACTTCTCGAACACGGGACACCCTTCCGGGTCATTGACGGCTCCGGAGCCGGGATGGTCCAGGCCGGTCCAACAGGGTAGCGCCATCCCGCCTCCCTGTCCCGCCCGGGTTTCAGCTGGGAATAACCCGCCCGCGCCGGTATTCTGGAGGGCCGGGAGGACGCGAACATGGGCCAGGCGAGGACGAATCTGGCGATCCTGGGCCTCCAGTGGGGGGACGAGGGCAAGGGCAAGGTCGTGGACCTGCTGAGCCCGCGCTTCAAGCAGGTCGTGCGGTTCCAGGGCGGCAACAACGCCGGCCACACCGTGGTGGTGGACGGCCAGAGCATCGCCCTGCACCAGGTGCCCAGCGGCGCCCTGCATCCCGGCTGCTTCCTGGTGGTGGGCAACGGCGTGGTGCTGAACCTGGAGGTCTTCCAGCAGGAGCTGGACCGCCTGAAGGCCCGGGGCTTCGACCTGACCGGCCGCCTGCTCCTCTCCGAGAAGGCCCACCTGATCCTGCCCCACCACATCGCCCTGGACATCTGGCGGGAGGCCCGCGCCGACAAGCTGGGCGCCAAGATCGGCACCACCGGCCGCGGCATCGGCCCCGCCTACGAGATGAAGGCCTCCCGCATGGGCCTCCGGCTGGGCGACCTGCGCCACCCCGAACTCCTGGCCGACCGCATCCGGCCCGGCTACGAGGAGGTGCGCCTGCGCCTCGGCGATCGCGAGGGCCTGCCCTCCCTCCAGGCCATCGTGGACGGCGCCCTGAAGATCGCCGAACCCTTCCTGCCCTTCATCGGCGATGCCCAGGGGCACCTGCTGGCCGCCTGGGAGCGGGGCGACAGCATCCTGTTCGAAGGCGCCCAGGCCACCCTGCTCGACATCGACCACGGCACCTACCCCTACGTCACCTCCAGCAGCTGCAGCCTGGGCGGCCTCTTCACGGGCACCGGCGTGCCCCCCAAGGCCCTGGACAAGGTGCTGGGCATCGCCAAGGCCTACACCACCCGCGTCGGCGCCGGCCCCTTCCCTGCCGAGCTGCTGGACGCCACCGGCGACCGCCTGCGCGAGGCCGGCCGCGAGTTCGGCACCACCACCGGCCGTCCCCGGCGCTGCGGCTGGTTCGACGCCCCCATCACCGCCCACGCCTGCCGCACCAACGGCGTGGATGGCCTGGCCATCATGAAGCTCGATGTCCTGGATGGCCTGGACGAGGTGGGTCTCGTGGTGGGCTATCGCACCGGCGAGGGCGGCGTCACCACCCGCCTGCCCAGCTGCGCGGCCGAGTGGGCGGCCCTCAAACCCGAGATCCGGCGCTTCAAGGGCTGGACCAGCACCCGCGGCTTCACCGACCATCGCCAGCTCCCCGCCCAGGCCCAGGCCTACCTCGAGGCCCTGGCCGAGATCGTGGAAGTCCCCATCGCCTACCTCAGCACCGGCCCCGACCGCACCGAAGGCTGCGTCTACCCCGGCACCTTCCTCGAGGCCCTGCTGGGTTGACCCGCCTTCCGTTCACAGGCACACTGGTCCTCCTGCCGTTTCAGGCACCGCAGGCCCCCGGGCAAGCACCCTGAAGCCACCGGCACGGGCCTATAGCTCAGTCGGTAGAGCAGCGGCCTTTTAAGCCGTTGGTCGCAGGTTCGAGTCCTGCTGGGCCCACCAGTTCCACCCCATGGGGCTATCGTCTAGGGGTCAGGACACCGCCCTTTCACGGCGGTAACACGGGTTCAAATCCCGTTAGCCCTACCAGAAAAGAGCCTAGAGAAATCTAGGCTCTACTTGTATAAAGACGGCTCAACATACCTTCGAGTGAACTGAACGCTCCAAAAAACGCTCCAATTTGAGGGCAAATTTGGGAGCGTTTTCTCAGAGAGCGGCAAGTTCATGAAGCCTGTCCATCAGCAGGGCGCGCTGGGGTCGGATCGCTGAACGCAAACGCATGCCGACCTGCTCGGGCGTTCTTCCAACCGAGCTCCTCGAGCGAATGGAGTACCAGGACGGACTCGAACCCCCTAAGACGGAATTTGCAGTCCCGCGCTTCGTCCGCTTCGGCTTCTGGTGCAGGGTAAAGCGGGTCAGGGGAGTCGAACCCCTCTCTTCGGCTTGGAAGGCCGAGGCCCGGCCGCTGGACCAGACCCGCTATGGTGGGGGGTGTGATGGATGGACTCACACCCCCCTGGGTGAAACGACTCAGTCCTTGTTCAGGCCTCCCAGGCTGCGAAGCAGGTCCGGCTGGCCCATCACGAGGGTGGGCTACCACGCAGGCATCACCTACCACGACTATGCAATCAGTCCTATACGATTCCATTGGCAGTCCCAGAACAGCGCTGGACCAGATCCTGAAGGCGGAAAACGGTATATCGAAAGCAAGTATCGGGCGACAGCCAAAACTGACCCCCTGGCGACAGAACTATTGACCCCCAGAGTCGCCGTGGAGGCGACATGGAGCAGGAAGGGTGGACGCTGGTCC
>JAJYBX010000090.1 GCA_021778785.1 Acidobacteriota bacterium | reverse complement strand
CGCGGCTGGGGGCTCCTCTTCGAGCACGGAGAGTCCGGGGAGAGCGCCTACTTCCGCTGCGCCAACCGGGGCAAGCGCAGCCGGGTGGTGGACCTGCACACGGAGGAGGGGAGGGCCCTGCTCTTCGACCTGCTCAAGGACGCGGACGTGCTGGTGGAGAACTTCCGGCAGGACTCGGCCGACCGGCTGGGCCTCACCTGGAAGCGCCTCCACGCCCGCTTCCCCAAGCTGGTGGTGGCCTCGGTGCGGGGCTTCGCCTCGGACGTCACCGCCTCCCGCCGGGCGGGCTACGACTTCATCATCCAGGCCGAGAGCGGCTGGATGGCCATCACCGGTGAGCCCGAGGGCCGTCCCATGAAGGTGGGCGTGGCCCTGGTGGATGTCCTTGCCGGCCTCTACTGCGCCAACGGCATCCAGTCCGCGCTCCTGCACCGGGAGCGCACCGGCGAGGCCCTGCACATCGAGGTGCCCCTGATGGAGGCCGCCCTCGCGGGCCTCGTGAACGTGGCGGCCGGCGCCCTCATGACGGGCGAGGCGCCGAAACGGTACGGCAATGCCCACCCCCAGATCGTCCCCTACCAGTCCTTCCGCTGCCGCGACGGCGAAGTGGCCATCGGCGTGGGCAGCGACCGGCAGTTCGAGGTGCTGGCCCTCTGGCTGGGGCTGGACCTGGAGGCCCGGCCCGAATGGAAACGGAACCGCGGCCGCGTGAAGGATCGCGAGGAGGTCGTGGACCTCATCGAGGCCCACACCCAGGCCAGCTCCGTGCACGAGGTGCTGGCCTTCTGCGAGGCCCACGCCATCCCCGCCAGCCGGGTGCGCAGCGTCGACGAGGTGCTCTTCCGCAAGGGCGGCGAGCTGCACAACCTGCTCCAGCCCCTCTTCGAGGAGGAAACCGGTACCATGGTGCCCACCCTGGCCACGCCGCTCCTCCTCAACGGCGAGCGGGCCTGCGCCGCCCTGCCCCCGCCCCGGTGGAAGCCATGAGACGCCCCGCCCGCCTGCTGCCCCTGGGCGCCCGCCAACCGGAGCGCCGGGCCGAGGCCCGGCTGCGGCAGGCCTGGTCCTTCGTGGTGGGGCCGGCCCTGGCCGGGCGCACCCGGCTCCTGCGGGTGGAGCGGAACATCCTCGTCATGGGCTGCTGGGAACTGGCCCGCATCGCCCCCCTGCGCGAGGCCGCCGCGGCCGTCTGGCCCGAGACCCGGGAACGCATCCGCCGGTCGCTGGGCATCGCCCTCATGGGCCTCCAGGTCGTCCCCTGCGACCCCCCCGAGGCTGAACCCGAACCCGCCCCCAGGGACCCCGATCCCCTCCGCGGCGCGCTCCACCTCCTGGAGGCCCGACACCGCGAGCGCGCCGCCCGGGGCCTGGAGCCCGAGTGAAGGCTGGACGTCCCGCCCTCCCTTCGGGTACAGTCGAACCTTCGTCGGGGCGTGGCTCAGCCTGGTAGAGCGCTCGGTTCGGGACCGAGAGGTCGGAGGTTCGAATCCTCTCGCCCCGACCAACAAAGCAGGGGGCGCCATGGCGCCCCCTGCTTTGTTGGTCGGAACAACCCGAGAGGGTGCGAACCTCCGAGTGGGACCGCCCGAGGCGTGCCTTGATGGCACGCCGAAGCGGGACCGGCGGCTGGCGCAGCCAGACGCGTTCGAATCCGGGGCCCTGGTGGGTCGGCGCCGGTTACGGAGAACGGCCCACCTCCGAGTGGGACCGCGGAGGCAGCGCGGGGCGCTGCCAGGAGCGGGACCGGCGGCTGGCGCAGCCAGACGCGTTCGAATCCGGGGCCCTGGTGGGTCGGCGCCGGTTACAGAGAACGGTCCACCTCCGAGTGGGACCGCGGAGGTAGCGCGGGACGAATCCCGACCGGCCCGCTCGGAATTCCGTTGCGTCCGGATCTCGATCCGATCGGAGCCCGAAACCATCCGTCCGGAGGTCCCGCCTGGGACCAACCCCCCTTCGAGGCTACAATCGAACGTTCCGCCCGCCGGGTGGGGAGCCCCTCGATGACCGACGCCTGCACCATCTTCACCACCTGCGGCAGTGAAGAAACCGCCCTGACGATCGCCGCGGCGCTGGTCGACCAGGCCTACGCGGCCTGCGTGAACATCCTCCCCGGCATCAAGAGCTACTACTACTTCAAGGGCGAGACCCACCTCGACGAGGAGGTCATGCTGGTCATCAAGACCACCCAGGATCTCTTCCCCCAGGTCTCGGAGATCATCACGGACCTGCACACCTACGAGGTGCCGGAGATCCTGATGTTCCCCGTGGCCGAGGGCGCCGACCCCTTCCTCGACTGGATCCGCCAGAGCGTCCGCCGCATGGCCTGAGGCCCGTCCCGACTGTCAGCCTGGAGCATTGCCATGGAACAGACCCTGTCCCTCGAGTTCCTCCGCGTGGTGGAGCAGGCCGCCATCGCCTGTTCGACCTCCGTCGGCCACGGCCGCCGGAAGTACAGCGACCAGCTGGCGGTGGAGGCCATGCGCCACGCCATGGAGACCGTCCGCATGGACGGCACCATCGTCATCGGCGAGGGCGAGCGGGACGAGGCCCCCATGCTCTACATCGGCGAGAAGGTCGGCATGGGCGCCGACGCCGACGGGGACCACCCGGCCGTGGACATCGCCGTGGACCCCCTGGAGGGCACCAACCTCTGCGCCACCGGCGCGCCCAATGCCATCGCCGTGCTGGCCGCCACCGAAAAGGGCGGCCTGCTCCATGCTCCCGACCTCTACATGGAGAAGCTCATCGTGGGCCCCGCGGCCAAGGGCAAGGTGAGCCTCGACGCCCCCGTCCACGAGAATCTCCAGGCCATCGCCAGGTCCCTGGACCGGCAGGTGGACGAGATCACCGTCACCGTGCTGGACCGGCCCCGCCACGAGCAGCTCATCGCGGACATCCGCAAGGCCGGCGCCCGCATCCAGCTCATCGGCGACGGCGACCTCAGCGCCGCCATCAGCGCCGCCGTGAGCGGCACCGGCATCCACGCCGTCATGGGCACGGGCGGAGCCCCGGAGGGCGTGCTCTCCGCCGCGGCCCTGAAGTGCCTGAACGGCGAGATCCAGGGCCGCCTCAAGGTGGACACCAACACCGCCAGCCGCGAGAAGGCCGAAGAGATGGGCGTGGATTTCGGCCGCATCTACTTCACCGAGGACCTCTGCCCAGGCAACCAGATCGTGTTCGCCGCCTGCGGCGTCACCCACGGCAACCTCCTCCATGGCGTGCTCCACTTCGGCCACGGCGTCCGGACCCAGAGCCTCGTCCTCACCTACCGGGACCGGAAGGTGCACTTCATCGACACCGTCCACATGAAGGAAGGCGAGCAGGTGACGGTCCGCTTCTAGGACCATGGCCGAGTCCCTCCGCACCCGCCTCATGCGCTGGGGCTTCAACTGGTGGCCCTGCTACCGCGGCACGGGGGCCCGGGTGACCTTCATCGCCGGGGACTGGCGCGAGGTGCGGGTGCGCCTGCCCCTCTCCTGGCGCACCCGCAACTACGTGGGCACCATCTTCGGCGGAAGCCTCTACGGGGCCGTGGATCCCTTCTACATGATCATGCTCATGAAGAACCTGGGCCCGGACTACGTGGTGTGGGACAAGGCCGCCACGGTTCGTTTCCGCCGTCCCGGCCGGGGCGCGCTCACGGCCACCTTCCGCCTGGACGAGGGCGAACTGGCCGAGATCCGCGACCTGCTCGCGAACCTGCCCAAGGTGGACCGGACCTACTCCGTGGAACTCACGGATCGCGCCGGGACCGTCCACGCCCTCGTCGAGAAGGTGGTCCACATCGCCCACCGCCCCTCCCCGGAATCAGGACCAGCCCCGGGAGACTTCCCGGAGACTTCCTGATAGCCTTTACCCCTCATCTTACGAGGTCCAATACATGGCATCCGCCTTCCGCACCTCCCTCTGCCTCACCCTGGGCCTGACGGCCCTCGGCCTGGTGGCCCAGTCGGGCCCCCACGGGGTCAACCCCGCCAACCTCGATACCTCGGTGAAGCCCTGCGATGACTTCTACCACTTCGCCAACGGCGGGTGGCTGAAGAGCCATCCGCTGCCCGCGGACAAGGCCATCTACGGCTCCTTCACCGAGGTGAGCGACCACAACCGCGAAATCCTCAAGCAGATCCTCGACGAGACCAGCGCCAAGCGGACGTGGCCCAAGGGCAGCGTCGAGCAGAAGGTGGGCGACTTCTTCGCCGCCGGCATGGATGCCGCCGCCATCGAGAAGCGCGGGACGGCGCCCCTGAAACCCATCCTCGCCACCATCGACGGCCTGAAGGACTCCAGGCACCTGGCCGTGACGCTGGCGAAGCTCCACAGCGAGGGCCTGCCCGGCGGCTTCGGCTTCTTCGTCATGCAGGATGCCAAGAACAGCACCCGCTACATGGGCGCCCTCAACCAGGGCGGCCTCGGCCTGCCGGATCGGGACTACTACCTGAACGACGACGCCCGCACGAAGGACATCCGCGCCAAATACGAGGCCCACGTGGCGAAGATGTTCGAGCTGGCCGGCGATCCCGCCGACCTGGCCAAGGTCCGGGCCCGCGTGGTGCTGGACCTGGAGACCCGCATGGCCAAGGCGGCCTGGTCCCGCGTGGAGCTTCGCAATCCCCAGAAGACCTACAACAAGCGCACCCTGGCCCAGCTGGAGCAGGAGGCCCCGGGCTTCGACTGGGCGGCCTACTTCAAGGCCCGCGGCGCGAAGATCGACGAGCTGAACGTCCGCCAGCCCTCCTATGCCGCGGCCTTTGCCAAGTTCGCCGCCGAGACGCCTGCGACCCAGTGGCGCACCTACCTGCGCTGGCACGCCCTCCGCGCCACCGCCGACCTGCTGCCCAAGGCCTTCGAGGAGGAGGACTTCGCCTTCTACGGCAAGGTGCTGAACGGCACGCCGGAGCAGGAGGCCCGCTGGAAGCGCGTGGAGGCCATGGAGGACGGCACCATCGGCGAGGCCCTGGGCCAGCTCTACGTGAAGAAGGCCTTCCCCCCCGAATCCAAGAAGCGGATGCTCGAGCTCGTCGGCAACCTCCGGGCGGCCCTGCACGAGCGGATCCAGAAGCTGGACTGGATGGGCGAGGAGACCAAGCAGCAGGCCCTCAAGAAGCTGGACGCCTTCGGCGTGAAGATCGGCTACCCCGACAAGTGGAAGACCTATCCCTTCGATGTGAAGCGGGACGACTACTTCGGCAACGTCCGCCGCGCCTCGGCCTACCGGGTGAAGGACAACCTCGCGAAGCTGGGCAAGCCCATCGACCGCACCGAGTGGGGGATGACGCCGTCCACCGTCAACGCCTACTACAGCCCCACCATGAACGAGATCGTGTTCCCCGCCGGCATCCTGCAGCCGCCCTTCTTCGACGCCAAGGCGGATGATGCCGTGAACTACGGCGCCATCGGCTGGGTGATCGGCCACGAGATGACCCACGGCTTCGACGACCAGGGCAGCCAGTTCGACGCCGACGGCAACCTCAAGAACTGGTGGACGGATGCGGACCGCAAGGCCTACCAGGCCCGCACCGACCTCGTGGTGAAGCAGTACGACGCCTACGAACCCCTCAAGGGCGAGCACGTCAACGGCCGGCTCACCCTGGGCGAGAACATCGCCGACCTGGGCGGCATGAAGATCGCCTACGCCGCCTTCAAGCGGAGCCTCCAGGGCAAGCCGGAACCCGCGAAGATCGACGGCTTCACCGCCGAGCAGCGCTTCTTCCTGGGATCCGCCAGCATCTGGCGCAACCACATCCGCGATGCGGCCTTATCCGTGCGCCTCAAGACCGATCCCCACAGCCCCGGCGTGGAGCGCGTCATCGGCCCCATGAGCGACCTGCCGGAATTCTTCCAGGCCTGGGGCTGCGCCAACGGCTGCGCCATGGTGCGCGACGAGAAGCTGCGCCCCGCCATCTGGTAGGGCCCGATCGAACCGACCCGCGACGAGCCCGGAGCCCCAGCCCCGGGCTCGTCCCTTTCCCCGGAAGCCCCATGAACCTGACCAGAACCCTCCTGACCCTGGCCCTGGCGGCAGCACCCCTGGTCGCCGCAGCCCCGGCCCCGAAGCCCATCCTCGGCGTGGACCGCACCTACATCGACCCCGCCGCCTCCCCCTGCCGGGACTTCTACGCCTACGCCGACGGCGCCTTCGACAAGGTGCCCATCCCCGGCGAGTACGCCTCGTACGGCGTGAACCAGGAGATCGACGAGCGCAATGAGGCCATCCTGAAGCGCATCCTCCAGACCTCCGCGCGGACGGGCGGGCCCAAGGGCACCGTCGCCCAGCGCGTGGGGGATTTCTATGCCTCCGGCATGGACGAGGCGGGGATCGAGAAGGCCCGTCTCCGCCCCCTGGCGCCTCTCTTCGCCGGCATCGCCGGCCTCAAGACCCCCGCGGAGCTGAACGCCGAGATCGGCCGTCTCCAGCAACTCGGCATCCGCGCCGGCTTCGGCTTCGGCGTCCAGGTGGACGACAAGGACAGCTCGGCCATGATCGCCAGCTTCTGGCAGGGCGGCCTCGGGCTCCCCGAGCGCGACTACTACCTGCGCCCCGGCAAGGAGGCCGAGGCCATCCGCCAGGCCTACGTGGCCCATATGGGCCGGATCTTCGAGCTGGCCGGCGATGCCCCCGCCCAGGCCCGGGCCGGGGCCCAGGCCGTCATGGCCCTGGAGACGAAGCTGGCCCAGGCCTCGCGCACCCTGGTGGACCTGCGGGACCCCCAGGCCAACTACCACAAGGTGGCACAGAAGGATCTGGCTGCCCTGGCGCCCGGCTTCGACTGGGCCGGATATGCGGCGGTGGTGGGCCTGCCCGCCTCCCAGGCCGATGTCCTGGTGGGCCAGCCCGAGTTCTACAAGGCCCTGGGCACGCTCTTCGCCTCGGAGCCCCTGGTCACCTGGCAGACCTACCTCCGCTGGAACGTCCTGCGTGCCGCGGCGCCGTACCTGGGCTCGGCCTTCGTGAAGGAGAACTTCGCCTTCTACGGCAGGACGCTCTCCGGCACCACGGAGCTGAAACCCCGCTGGAAGCGGGTCCTCTATGCCACCGACCGCGCCCTGGGCTTCGACGTGGGCCAGCTCTACGTGAAGGCCGCCTTCAGCCCCGAGGCCAAGGCCCGGGTGCTGCAGATGGTCGAGTTCCACAAGGAGGCCATGCGGGCCCGCATCCTCGCCGCCGACTGGATGGGCGAGGCCACGAAGCAGCAGGCCATCAGGAAGCTCGAGGCCATCCGCGCGAAGGTGGGCTACCCCGACCGCTGGCGGGACTACCGCGGGCTCGAGGTCTCCCGCCGCCCCTACGTCCTGAACGTGCAGGCCGCTGCCGCCTTCGAATTCCGCCGCCAGATCGCCAAGCTCGGGAAGCCCGTGGACCGCGACGAGTGGCACATGACGCCC
>JAJYBX010000089.1 GCA_021778785.1 Acidobacteriota bacterium | reverse complement strand
GCGGCCCTGCGCGCCGCCGGCACGGCCCTCCAGGCCGGCCGCCAGGCCGCCGGGCATCTCGCGGAGCGTCAGGCCGCCCGCGCCGAGCTGGAGGCCCTCCAGGGCGCCGTCCGCCGCATGGAGGCCCGGCGCACCGAGCTGGGCCGGGCCCGCCGTGCGGAGGCCGTGCGGGCCGAGGCCCTGGCCGTGGAGGATGCCCAGAAGCGCCTCGCGGACCTCGCCGCCGCCGAGGAGGGCCTCCAGCGCGAGGTCCGGTCCCGCGAGACGGCCCTGACGCAGGCCACCGGGGCCCTGGCGGAGGCCGAAGGCCACGAGATCCGCCGCGAGGAGCTGCGCCGCACCCTCGCCCGGCTGAAGGAGCTCCAGCCCCGCCTGGCGGCCCTGGAGGCGGCCCGCGAGGATTCGAAGGCCGCGGCCCTCGAACGAGGCCGCCTGGAGGACCGCACCGGGGAGGCCCGGCGGGCCCTGGACCGGACGCAGCGCGACCTGGCCGCCCGACAGGCCGAGCTGCAGGAGCTGAAGACCGAGGCCTCGCAGTCCCTGGGCCGCGAGGGCCTCCTCTACCACATCAAGAAGGTGCGGGGCCAACGCCTGGAACTCGATCGCCACATCGCCGACACGGCCAGGGCCCAGGCCGCCTACGACGAGGCCCAGGCGGCCCGGGACGCGGCCCAGGCGGCGGCCCAGGCCTCCCGGGAGCGGTTGCAGACCCTGGTGGCGCGGCGCCTGGAGGGCCACGCCGCCCGCCTGGCGGAATCCCTGGCGGACGGCCGGCCCTGCCCCGTCTGCGGCAGCCTCGACCACCCCCAGCCCGCCCGGGGCCTGTCCGGCGGAACCGGGGACGCGGAGCTGGCCGAGGCCCAGGTCCGGGAGGCCGCGGACGCCGGGGCCCTGGCCCAGGCCGGAGAAGCCCTCCGCAGCCGGTCGGGCCTGCTGGAGGCCGCCCGGGCCCGGCGGGACGTCCTGCAGGAGACCCTCGGCGAACACGCCGCCAGCACGGCCGAAACGCTCACCGAGATCGAGGCGCGCCACCGGCGGGACCTGGACCGCAGCCGCACCGCCCTCGCGCGGCTGCCGGAGGTGGAAGCCGCGCTGGGCCAGGCCGAGCAGGCCCGGGAGCGGGCCGAGGGCGGGGTCGAGGCGGTGGCCCGGGAGCTGGCCGGCGTCCAGCAGCGCGAGGCCGCGGCGCGGGAACGCCTGAAGGTGCTGGAGGAGGGCCTGCTCGTCGAACTGCGGGTGCCCGGGGCGCTCTCCACGCGGCTGGAGCAGGCCGAGCGGGAGCTGGCCGAGGCCGAAGCGGAGCTGGCCCGCGCCCGGGAGGCCCGGGACGCCGCCCTGGCCGCCCTGGGGGAAGCCCGGACCCGCCTCCAGGCCCACCAGGAGCGGGAGGCCCTGGCCCGGACGGACGCCGAAGGCCGGGAGGCGGCCTTCGACGAGGCCCTGGCGAAGGCCGGCTTCCACGGCCGGGAGGACCACGGCCTCGCCCGCCGCACGCCGGAGGAGACGGCTGCCCTGGCGGAGGAGCTGGAGACCCATGACCGGGCCCTGGCCGTGGCCCGGGACCGGGCGGTGCGGACCGAGGCCCAGGCGGAGGGCCTCGAGGTCCCGGACCTGCCGGCCCTGGAGGCCGCCGAGGCCCAGGCCCAGGCGCGGACCGCCGCCGCCGGCGAGGCCCTGGGCCACGCCCAGTCCGAGGAGGCGGCCCTGCAGCGGCTCGAGGCCGACCTCACCCGCCTGGTGGCCGCCCGGGATGCCCAGGACCGCCGCTACCGTCTCGTGGGAGGGCTGGCCCGCCTCGCCAAGGGCGGCGAGGGGGACCGGGTCTCCTTCGAGCGCTACGTCCAGGGGGCCCTGCTCGACGAGGTGCTGGCCTCGGCCTCCGTGCGCCTCCGCCGCATGAGCAAGCAGCGCTACGCCCTGCGCCGCGCCACGGGGAGCGGCGACCTGCGCAAGGCCGGCGGCCTCGACCTGGAGATCACCGACACCCACACGGGCCGCGCCCGCCCGGTGAGCACGCTGTCCGGGGGCGAGGGCTTCCAGGCCAGCCTCTCCCTGGCCCTGGGCCTCTCGGACGTGGTGCAGCGCCACGCGGGCGGCATCCGCCTCGACACGGTCTTCATCGACGAGGGCTTCGGCAGCCTGGATCCCGAGGCCCTGGACCTGGCCCTCCGCACCCTGGAGGACCTCCAGCAGGGCGGCCGGCTCGTGGGCCTCATCAGCCACCTGGAGGAGATCAAGGCCCGCATCCCCGCCCGCCTGGAGGTGATCCCCGGCCCCGGCGGCAGCCACGCCGCCTTCCGGGTGGGATAGGGCGCAAGGGGTCCAGTTCTGGCATCCTCTAGCCATGTCCCGGATCGCCGCCCACGCCCTGCCCGGATCGACCCCGCAGTCCCGCGGCGAGGAACTGGCCAACAGCCTGACCCACGGGCTGGGGGCCGCCCTGGCCATCGCGGGGCTGGTGGTGATGGTGGTGGAGGCCGCCCTGCACGGCACCGCGCGGGACGTGGTGGGGACGGCCATCTTCGGGTCCACCCTGATCCTGCTCTACCTCATGTCCACGCTGTACCACGCCTTCCGCGGCCCCCGCGTGAAGCTGGTGTTCAAGGTCTTCGACCACTCGGCCATCTTCCTGCTCATCGCGGGCACCTATACCCCCTTCTGCCTCTCGGCCCTGGGCCGCGTGAGCCCGGCCTGGGGCTGGACCGTCTTCGGCCTGGTGTGGGGCCTGGCGGCGCTCGGGATCGCCTTCAAGGGCGTGTTCTACGGCCGCATCGCCCGGTTCGCCCTGCGTCCGCCCCCCATCGACCACCTCCATGCCCTGCCGGGGAACCCGGGCCTGGATCCCGTCTTCGTGCGGCGCATGGGCTGGATCTCCACCGCCATCTACGTGCTGATGGGCTGGATCATCGTCATCGCCGCGCGCCCCCTCGGCCACGCCCTCTCCACCCACGGCCTCTTCTGGCTCTTCGGCGGCGGCGCCTTCTACACCGTGGGTGCCCTGGTCTACAGCCTGAAGAAGGTGCCCTACCACCACGCCCTGTGGCACCTCTTCGTGGTGGGCGGCAGCGCCTGCCATGTGTTCGCGGTGCTGTTCCACGTCATTCCGGGCTGATGACGCCCTACGGAGGCGGCCCCATGCGCCATCGAAAGACATCCGCTGCCGTACTCGGGTGCTTGCTGCTGCCTGGCTTGGCCTGCAGCCATCGCCTACACCTGGATTCCCGTGGCGCATGGACCGGCACGAAGGTCTGGGCCGAACCAGCCGGAGACCGGATCACGGTCGTCGTGAGCCTGCCCCACCCCGAAGGCGCACCGTCCCCCCGCGTGACCAGCCTGGACGAGCCCTTCGACTTCACGCGAAGCGATGTGGACGGCGCCACGGAGGTCCGCTTCCCTGTCCCCAGGGAACGCCTGGGCGCGAAGAAGACCATCCGCCTTTCGGTGACCTACGATGGATCGCCCAGCACACTCGTACTCGAAGGCCCGGTGCGCACCACGGGCCAGGCCGTGGCCAACACCCTCTTCTGGACGGTGATCTCCGGCCGTTGAGCGCCCTTGGCCCAGGCGGGGCTCCCGCTCAAGATGAACGGAGCGAGGAGCTGCCGTGATCCCGATCCCCCTTCTCCCGGGCTTCGCCCGCTGGGGCGCCCACCTGGACGCGCTGCTGGCCCGGCCCGAACCCCTGTGGATCCACGGCCCCGCCGGCTCGGGAGTATCCACGCTGGCCGCGGATCTCGCCGCGCGGCGGGGCGTGCCCTGGATCGAGGCGACCTCCCCCGAGGCGGGCACGGCTTGGCTGGCCGACCACCCCCGCGGCGTGGTGGCGGCGCGGGAAGCCGCCACAGGCGGCACGGCGGCCCTGGAACTCCGCCTGCCGGGGCTGGACGAGGAGCCCACCGCCATCCCCGGGCTCCTGGCGGCCCTGGCCGCGGAGGAGGGGATCGAGAGCCCCCTGCCGCCGGCCCTGGGCCTGCTGCCCTGCCCTGGCAACCTGCGGGAGCTGCGCAACCGCCTGGTGCGCTGGAAGCTGCTCAGCCAGCTGCCGGAACCGGAAACCGGCGGCCCGCCCCGCTTCGAGGCGGAGGATCTGGCTACCAACCTCCACGAGCTGGAGCGCTTCCTCCTGCACCGGGCCCTGCGCCGCGCCTACGGCAACCGTTCGGAAGCCTCGGCGCGCCTGGGTGTGAGCCGGCCCCAGCTCTACGCGCTCATCCGGCGGCATGGCGATCCCGTGCGGGGCGAGGCCTCCACCGGCGAGGCGCCCGCCCGCCTGCGGCGACGGCGCCGGGGCTGATCCGCCAAAACTCCAGTCGGGGAGGCAGGTCCCGATAACGTCTCCATCGGCCCCTCGGCCGCGCGGATGGACTGGTTCGGTATGGCGACTCCCCTTCGGGTGCTGGTGGTGGACGACGATCCCGGGATGCGGGACGGCATGGCCATGAGCCTGAAGCGGTCCGGATTCTTCGCGGAACAGGCCCGCAGCGGCGAGGAGGCCCTCCGCATGGTGCGCCCCGGCGCCTACGATGCGGTGGTGACGGACCTGCGCATGCCCGGCATCGACGGCCTGCAGCTCACGGCCCGGCTCAAGGCCGTGGATCCCGCCCTGCCCGTCCTGCTCATCACGGCCTTCGGCAGCCTGGAGGCGGCCCGGGAGGCCATGCGCCTGGGCGCCTTCGATTTCCTCTCCAAGCCCTTCAGCCCCGAGGAACTCACCGCGGCCCTCCACAAGGCCCTGAAGGCCGAGACGCGCCTCAAGGTGGAGGAGCCCGCCGACGCCCCCGTGATCCTCACCCAGGATCCGGCCCTGGGCGAGACCCTGGCCCTGGCCCGCCGCGCCGCCGACAGCCGCGCCACCATCCTCATCCAGGCGGAGAGCGGCACCGGCAAGGAGCTGCTGGCCAAGCTCATCCACGGCTCCAGCCCCCGCCGCAACGGCCCCTTTGTGGCCATCAACTGCGCCGCCATCCCCGAGAACCTGCTGGAATCCGAACTCTTCGGCTACGAGAAGGGCGCCTTCACCGGCGCCACGGGCACCAAGGCCGGCCGCTTCGAGCAGGCGGACGGCGGCACCCTGGTGCTTGATGAAGTGGGCGAGCTGCCCCTGGGCCTCCAGGGCAAGCTGCTGCGGGCCCTGCAGGAGCGCACCGTGGACCGGCTGGGGGGCACCCGGCCCATCGCCGTGGACGTGCGCCTCATCGCCCTCACCAACCGCGACCTCCAGGCCGAGGTGAAGGCCGGGCGCTTCCGCGAGGATCTCTACTACCGCCTGAACGTCATCCCCCTCGACCTGCCGCCCCTGCGCAGCCGCCCGGGGGACCTGGACCTGCTGGCCGCCCACTTCGCCGAGCGCTACGCCCGCGAGAACGACCGGCCCGTGCAGGAGCTGGCCCCCAGCTTCTTCGCCGCCCTGGCCCGCCACGGCTGGGCCGGGAACATCCGCGAGCTGGAGAACGTCATCCAGCGCTGCGTCGTGCTCAGCCAGGGCCAGCGCCTCAGCCAGCGGGACCTCCATTGGCTGCTGCCCCCGGAGAGCCTCGAGGGCCTGCCCGAGGATCCGCCCGAGCGCGCCGTGGCCCCCCCGGTCCGCGAGGCCGGCCGGCGGGAGAGGTCCGGTTCCATGCCGACCGCGGCCGAGGTCGAACTCCCTCCCGGGGCCGTGGTCGCCGATCCCAGCGCCCCCCTGACGGGCCTTCCCCTCGGCACCCCCGTGGTGCTGCCCCTGGGCCTCAGCCTGCCGGAGCTGGAGCGGTTCTGGCTGCTCAGCACCCTCAGCGCCCTGAAGGGCAACCGCACCCACGCCGCCGAGCAGCTGGACATCGCGCTGCGCACCGTGCGCAACAAGATCAACGAGTACCGCGCCGACGGCTTCGAGATCCCCAACAGCCTCCGCGGGCGGGACGAGGACTGAAGCCGCTCAGTGCTTCCCGGGTTCCAGGGCCTTCATCCGCGCCCAGGGCGGAATCGTGATGGCGCCGGTCTCGTGGCGGTAGAAGGCGGCGGTGATCTCGGCGCCCAGCAGGAAGATGGCACAGCTGTAGTAGAGGAAGGTCAGGGCCGCCACGATCCCGATGAGGGAGCCGTACATGATGCCCCAGGTCAGGGTGTGCTTCAGGTAGATGCCGAAGCCCCATTTGGCCACCCACCAGAGGGCCGTGGAGATGCCCGCGCCCAGGAAGGCGTGGCGGAACTTCACGTGGAGGCGGGGCAGGTGCTGGAGCACGATGGTGGACACCACCAGCACCAGCAGGGGCGGCATGAAGGGCAGGAAATCGGTGCGCGGCAGGGGCAGGTGCCGGTGCACGGCGCCGCCCGCCAGGAGGGCCAGGAACAGCACCATGGCCAGCACGCCGCCCACGAGGATGGCCACCCGGCGCAGCAGGAGGTTCTTCCGCGTCTGCCGGTGCTTCTTGATGCGCAGGCCGAAGACGTGGGCGAGGCTGGTGTCCAGCTGGCCGAGGCCCCAGTAGCTGCCCACGAACAGCACGATCCAGGAGAAGCCCATGCCGCCGATCCGCTGGCTGTTGGCCACGGCATCGGCCACGAACTCCCGGGGCAGGTAGGGGATGATGTCCTGCAGCGTGCGCAGGGTGGCGAGGCCGTAGGCCTTGCTGCCCAGGATGGCGCCGAGGAGCTTGAACAGGAGCGTGGACAGGGGCACCAGGCTGACGATGAGCCAGAAGCTGAGCCCCGCCGCGTAGCTGAAGCAGTCGTCCTTCTTGTACTTGCCCAGCACCTCCGCCGTGAAGGCCCCGGCCCGGCCCAGGGGCGGCACCGCATGGGCCACGGCCATCCAGGCCTCCTGGAGGCTGGCCTTCAGCCGCGCCCAGTGGCCCAGGACCTGCTCCACCATGGGGCCCCCTTTGAAAACAGACCCTAGAAGCGGACCGGGTGGCGCGGCAGGAAGTACATCAGCCAGGCCAGGGCCAGGCCGATCCCGACGAGCCCCAGCGCGTGCTTGAGGATCGAGGCCCGCGTCCGCTCCGGCCGCGTCGTCGGATGGAGCAGCCCGAGCACCAGCGAGATGCCCAGGCCCATCACGAGGAAGTGGATGACGTGGCTGGAGAGAAAGCGCATGGGAACAGGCTATCAGCTATCGGCGGCCGGCAGTCGGGCCGCTACTGGGCCGTCGCCTCGGGCCGGGGAGCCTGGGCCGGCGCGGGGGCGCCCTCGGGCTGGAGGGGCTCGGGCATGCGGGTGAGGGCCAGCTGGATGACCTCGTCCATGTGGCCCACGAGGTGGATGCTCAGCTGCTCGCGGACCTCCGCGGGGACCTCCTCCAGGTGGCGGGCGTTCTCGGCGGGGATGAGCACGGCCTTGCGGCCCTGGCGGTGGGCGGCCAGCAGCTTCTCCTTGAGGCCGCCGATGGGCAGCACCCGGCCGCGGAGCGTCAGTTCGCCGGTCATGGCCAGATCCGCCCGGGCGGGGATGCCCGTCAGCACGGAGATGAGGGCCGTGGCCAGGGT
>JAJYBX010000088.1 GCA_021778785.1 Acidobacteriota bacterium | reverse complement strand
GTGGGCTCGTCCAGCACCAGCAGGGCCGGGTCGCAGGACAGGGCCATGGCCAGGCAGAGCCGCTGCCGCTGGCCGCCGGAGAGCTGGTGGGGCCGGCGGCGGAGGAAAGCCGGGCCCCCGGGCAGCGCCAGGCGTTCCAGCAGGGGGGCCAGCCGGGCCAGGGCCGCCGCGGGGCGTTCCCCCCACTGGGCCCGGGGCAGGAGCGCCAGGTGCTGGGCCACGGTGAGGAGGGGGTGCAGGGCCTGCCCCGGATCCTGAGGCACCCAGGCCATCCGGCCGTCCCGGGCCGGGGCGGCGCCGAAGGCCCGGATCGTCCCGTCCCCCTGGCGGACGCCCGGCGGCAGGACGCCGAACAGGGCGCGGGCCAGGAGGGTCTTCCCGGACCCGCTCTCGCCCACCAGTCCGAGGCGTTCCCCGGGGGCCAGATCCAGGTCCAGGGGACCCAGCAGGCGGACCCCGTCCAGGCGGGTGAGGACCAGGTTCCGGATCTCCAGGGACATGGGGGTAGGATTGCATGGAAACCCTTTCCTTTCAAAAAATCCGTGGTCCCCGGAAATCGCCCTTGACGGCCTGGGGGCCGGTCCTACCCTTGGGCCACCGATTCACCCGCGGGGCCGTGGAACGGCCCTGCCCCAGAAGAAACGGAGGCCCCATGGATTTCCTGCGCCCAGACCTTCAGGAGCGCCTGATGAAGGACCACTTCGAATTCCGGAAGCTGATGGAGGAGCACAAGGCCGCGGACTCGCGCCTGGGTGATCTCCAGCGGAAGCCGACCCTCACCGCCAAGGAGTCCCTGGAGGAAGTGGAGCTGAAGAAGACGAAACTGCGGGCCAAGGAGCGCATCTACCGCATCGTGGAAGAGGCCTCGAAGCACGGCGACCAGTAGGCCCTGTCCACTCGCAGGAGAAGCCCCGGGAATCGGCCCGGGGCTTCGTTTTTGGGGCGGAATTCCCTTGGGCGGCGGGCCCCGGGCATGGTTTCTTGAATCCATGAAGACCCGCCATTGGATCCTGGGCATCACCCTGCTGGCGCTGCTGGGCGCAGCCGTGGCGGGCTTCGTCTCCACGGCCGGGGCCGATCCCGGCGCGAACTTCCGCCATCCCGTGATCCGCCGTCCGCCCAAGCCGGTCAAGAAGGCCAAGGGCGCCAAGGAGGCCAAGGGGGCCAAGGACGCGAAGGCGGCGAAACCCCAGGCTCAGGCCCCCGCGCCGGCGGAGGCCGTGGTGGACGAGGGGCCGCTGCGGACGGCCCACGCCCTGGCCGCCCTGGCGGCCACGCCGGAGGAGGTGGAACTGGCCCGGCAGGCGGAGCGGCTGGCCAACCACGAGGTGGACCTGGCCTTCGCCGATGCCATGCGGGAGGCGGCGGCCCGCACCCCCCAGCCCACGCCCGAGCTGGAGGATCTCCAGGCGGAGAAGGACTACATGGAGGAGGCCGTGGCCGCCGACCAGCGGCTGATGGCCCAGCTCACCCGGCAGATGGCCGAGGCCACGGGGGACCGGAAGGATGCGCTCGGGGACCAGCTGGAGGTGGCCAAGGCCCAGCTGGAGCTGGACCAGGACGAACTGGCGGATGCCGCCGACAACCTGGAGAAGGCCGGGGGCGATCCCCAGGCCCGGGTCCGCCGGCTGCGGGTGGCCCACGACGCCGTCCAGAACGAATCCCGGGCCGTGGCCGCGGCGGACACCCGCTTCAAGCCGGGCAGCCTGGTGGGCCGCCTCCGCGAGTGGACCGCCCAGCGCGCCAAGCTGGCGCGGCTCGAGCAGGCCCAGCAGGACGAGCTGCAGAAGGTGCAGGAGCTCCGCAAGCGGAAGGAAGCCGCGGAAGACGACGTGCAGAAGCAGTGGGACGAGCGGGAGGAGGCCCGGAAGCGGGCCGCGGGGTTCGCAAAGCAGGGGAAGGCCGCCGATCCCGGCTCCAGCCGGGCCGAGGCCAAGGCCGCCATCGTCTCGCTCAAGCGCTTCACGGACGCCCAGCGCCTGGTCGTCAGCCTGGGCAAGCGTCTCCAGGACGAGCAGGACCTGAGCGAGGTCTACGGCAGCTGGGCCGGTCTCGCCTGGGCCTACGAGCAGGTGGCGATCCACCGCGTCCTCGGAGCGGTCCTCTGGATCCTCGGGGTCCTGCTGGCCGTCTTCCTCGTGGGCCGGGTGGCGAAACGCGGCGCCCCTGCGGCCGCCGGAGAGGCACGGAGGCCCGGCACCGCGGGCTCCGTGATCTACCTCGCCACCTCCGTGGCCGGCGTGCTGCTGATCGGCTTCGTGATCCTCGGCGTGCCGGCCCAGGCCACGACCATCCTCGGCCTCGCGGGCGCGGGCCTCACCGTGGCCCTGAAGGACTTCATCGTGGCCTTCTTCGGCTGGTTCGTCCTCATGGGCCGCAACGGCCTGCATGTGGGCGACTGGGTGGAGATCAAGGGCGTGGGCGGCGAGGTGATCGAGATCGGCCTGCTGCGCACGGTGCTGCTGGAGACGGGGAACTGGTCCGACGCGGGCCATCCCACGGGCCGCCGCGTGGCCTTCGTGAACAGCTTCGCCATCGAAGGGCACTACTTCAACTTCTCCACCTCGGGGCAGTGGATGTGGGATGAGCTGAACGTCCTGGTGCCGCCGGGCCAGGACCCCTATCCCGTCATCGACGGCATCCAGCGGCTGGTGGCCCGGGAGACGGAAGCCAACGCGAAGCTGGCCGAGGAGGAGTGGAAGCACGCCACCACCCGCTACCGTGTGCAGGCCTTCTCCGCCCAGCCCGGCATCAACGTGCGGCCCACCAGCACCGGCATCGAGGTGCGGGTGCGCTACATCACCCGCGCCTACCAGCGCCACGAAGTGCGGCAGGGCCTCTATCAGTCCGTGGTGGAGCTGATGCACGGCAAGCGCCCCGAGGACGTCGCGCCGACCGGGGCCTGAGAGGGAAGCGGGTCGCGGAAGGCACGGAACCTGGAGACCGGTTGGAGCCGGGGCCCTGTTCCCGCCTTCCGCGATCAGGGTTGCCGAGGGTCACTCGAGCACGTTCTTCCAGCGGTCCGGCTCCGGGTGGTAGAGCCAGGTCGCGCGGGTCGGCAGGTCGCGGGAAACACCGCCGCCGAACACCACGGCGCGATCCGCGACGGTGGCGAACACCAGGGTGTGCCAGCCGGTGGGACCGGGGACAGCCTTGGGATCGAGCTGGCGCCAGAGGCCGGTTCGGGCGTTGAACGCCCAGGTGTCGTTCTGCGGGATCAGGGGATCATCCGGGAAGTCCGTCCCGGTGCATCCGCCGAACATCAGGACTTCGCCCAGGCGGGGATCGTAGTCCATCCGGTGGTAGGTCCGGGCGGTGGGAGCGACGGCCGTGGGCACGCGCCGCCAGGTGGCCTCGGGAACGTCCAGGGTCCAGGTTTCGTCCAGATTCCAGCCAGCCCCGGTCTCGTTGTACCAGTAGCTACCGCTGAACATCACGATGAGTTCCGCCCGGCTGTCGTAGGCCATGGCGCCGAAGTTGATGGAGAGCGGCGATGTGGCCGGATGCAGCTGGGTCCAGGTGTTGGTCGGGTAGTCGTAGGTCCACGTCTCATCGAGGGGGAGCCAGGTCTGGAAGTCTCCGCCTCCGAAGAGGACTGTCTTCCCGGCGTGGGCATCGTAGGCCATCATGCTGCCCCACCTCGGGCTGGGCGGATTCGCAGCCTGCCGGTTCTCCCAGGTCCTGGACACCGGATCGAAGGCCCAGGTCTCGGGCGTGGCCAGGAGGTTGCCATCTCCGTCCATGGCCACGTACATCACGATCCGGTCGGCATCGCGGTCATAGGCGGGCACATAGAGGTTCGCCGTCGCGGCGGGCTGCTCGCCGAGGTACTCCCAGTGTCCCGTGCGCACATGGAAGGACCAGAGGTCCCTGACCTCATTGGTCCAGGAGGGCCCGTCCTGTCCGGCGAAGATGAACATCTCGTCCGACCGGTCCCGGTAGATGGCGTGGTGGTAGATGCGGGCCACGGGGCCTTCCCCCTCTGCCGGCCGGAGGGTGCGTGGCGCCTTGGTCTGGCTGGTCGGATCGAGGCGGAGGAGGTGGCGGGCCAGGGACGTCCCGTCGGGTGCCTCAACGGCGGAGACGCACAGGCGCGCGCCGATCTGGAGATCGCCTGGGGTCCCGGCAGCGGACCACATCGACCGGGTGAAGGATCGGGTGGTGGCGTCCAGCCGGAAGCGGTGGACCGTGCCCCGGCTCGTCTGGAGGGTGAAGGTCTCCCCCGGCCCGAGGGCGGTCACGGTTCCCACGATGGGGAGCGCGGTCCCGGTCGGGGTCGAGGCGGCCACCTGCGTGGTGGCAGGGGAGGCGTTGTCGTCGCGGGCGGAACGGCCGCCGCAGGAGACCCACACGGCGAGGAGGGCCGCGAGGCCGAAGCACGTGGGGAGGAGGCGGGAGGTTCGTATCGTCATGTGGGACTCCTGATGGGGCGCCGGTCCGGCGCCGGGGTTGGGAACCACCTGTGGGCTGATGCAGCAGGGCCGGACCGACCTGGAGGTGCTCCGGATGGGCCCTGGATCACGGATCGCCGCAGAACGTGCCTCTTCCGAGGCCGCGGAACGGCCTTCGCGAGAACGCAAAGAACCCGGGCCCGGAGCAGGTTCGTTTCCGGTCCCTGGAGGCGCTTCCACCGGCATCCCCTGGGTGCCTAGCTGCCCGATGATCGCTCAGCGTCCCCGCGTGCTCGTGCGCCGGGGCTCGATCGTCTCGTGGAAAGCTGATGACCGTTGGGTCACGTCGCAAACATAGGCGTGACGATAGCGGAATCAAGTCATTTGTATTTAAAATATGTCAATCAATAATAATAATTAGAAATTTTATATGAGTCGCAGACCAAACGTGACCAGGCCTTCGGATCCAGACGGCGATCAGGCCGGGAGGAATCTCGGACGGTAGGGTTCGCCCACCCAGTACACCATCTCCAGCAGCTCGCCCACGTCCCACAGCAGCACGTCGGCCCTGGCGCCGGGGTGGAGGTGGCCGAGATCGGCGCGGCCCAGGCTGCGGGCGGCGTGGAGGGTCATGGCGGTGAAGGCCTCCTCGAAGGTCATGCGCAGCTGCAGGCAGCCGAGGCGCAGGATGGTGAGGGGATCCAGGCAGGGGCAGGAGCCGGGGTTGAAGTCCGTGGCCAGG
The DNA here is from genome assembly GCA_021778785.1 of Acidobacteriota bacterium. Classification (GTDB taxonomy): domain Bacteria; phylum Acidobacteriota; class Holophagae; order Holophagales; family Holophagaceae; genus Geothrix. Next base: position 2,407 of record JAJYBX010000088.1, on the reverse strand, counting down.
GCCACGCGGCAGCCGGCCTGGATCATCTTCCGGGCCGGGGCCCAGTCGCGCATGCCAAGGAACAGCGTGGTGCCAGGCAGCAGCACGGGCGTGACGTCGGCCGCGGCCATGGCCTTCATGCCGGCCTCGCTGCAGAACATGAGGTGGTCCGCGCTGGCGGCCCCGAGCTCCGCCGCCAGTTCCGCGCCGCCGGTCCAGGTCAGCTCGTCGGCGTGGACGCGGGGGCGCAGGCCCAGCCGCTTGCCGGCCTCGAAGATCCGCCGGCCCTGGTCGGCGGAGTAGACACCGGTCTCCACGAAGACATCGCAGAAGGCGGCCACGCCCGGGTGGCGCCGCACCAGCTCCGGCAGCCAGTCCTCGGCCACGGCGCGGGCATTGGCCTCGGCATCGCCGGCGAATTCCGGCGCGAGATCGTGGGCAGGCAGCAGGGTCACGTCGAAGCTCCACCCGCGCCGGCGCAGCTCGGCGTAGGCGGCCGTCAGCCGGGATTCCGCCTCCAGCTCCAGGCCGTAGCCGGTCTTCACCTCGAGATGCACGACGCCCCGTTCGCGGAAGGCCCGCAGCCGGGCCTCGCCGGCCGCCACCAGCTCGTCCACCGAGGCGGCGCGGGTGGCCCGCACGGTCTCGCGGATGCCGCCGCCCTCTGCGGCGATCTCCTGGTACGTGACGCCGTGGAGGCGGCGGTTGAACTCGCCCGAGCGGTCGCCGCCGAAGAGCAGGTGGGTGTGGGGATCCACGAACCCCGGGCTGGCCCAGGCCCCGCCGCCGTCCACCCGCGGCGCGTCCTTCCAGCCCGCAGGCAGGTCCGCCGCCCGGCCCAGCCAGGCCACGCGGCCGTCTTCGAGGGCCAGCGCCGCATCCGGGATGCGGTCCACCGCCCAGGCCCGGGTGGGATCGGGGGTCAGGAGGCCCCGGAGGTTCACGAGCACGCGACGGTCCGACATGGCTCCAGTCTGCCAGGGGCCGGGGCCGTCAAAAATCACGCAAGGGTTTCTTGCGCCCCCCGGGGCCCTTGGTAGCATCGCCTCACACCGGAGGTTCCAGTGCGGGGAATGGGGCGTGGCCAGGGGCGACTCGCTTGGCGTGTGGGCGCGTGGATCGTGGGCCTGGCCCTCGTTCCCGGCGTCGCCTGGGCCCAGGCGCCGGTGCCCGCGTGGGCCTGGCAGCGGGTCCAGCAGTGGAGCTACTACCGGACCGACGCCCGCGGCCAGCGCATCTGGCAGTCCGTCCCCTTCGCGCAGATGAGCCAGGAGGAACGGAAGGGCCAGCTCCTGGAGCACCTCAAGGACGCGGGCGACCGGCGGGCGGCCCTGGCCGCGCTCACCCAGTGGCCCCTGGACCAGTGGGCCGCGCAGGCCCTGGCGGCGGGCGGGCCGGAGGCGGCCCACTTCCTCTACCTCCGCGGCTACCGGCAGTCGGGCGCCGATCCCTTCGCCTACCTGGGCGCCCCCGACCGGGTGGACCGGCCCTGGACCCAGGGCCTGGGCCTCCACCTGGACCCGGCCGGCTGGCGCTTCCAGTGGATCCCCAGCCCGGCCCTGTTCACCCAGTCCGGGAACGCGGCGCTTCCCAAGGGGCTGGAGCAGGCGGCCCAGCCCGGCGTGCTCATCCACCTGCGGCAGATGCGCCCGGGATTGGCGCGCCTCCAGGCCCTGGCGGGCGGCTCCGCGGACGGCGTGGGCCTCGTGCCGGCCCTGGCCCAGGGCAGCCGTGCCGGCTTCGTGGTGCGCCACCTGGAGCCCTGGCTGCGCCAGGCCTCCCCGGCCCTGGAACCCCTGGCGGGCCGCGAGGCCTGGATCCTGCATTACGGCGTGGAACGCGGCCCGGGGAACGGCCTCCTCGGCACCCTGGTCTTCATCCCCGGCGACCTGCCCCTGCGGAGCCAGCTGCTGCTGGGCCTGCTCAAGCTCAATCCCCTCAGCCAGGGGGCCCGGGCCCGCACCGTCACCTGGCAGGGCCCAGGAGGCCAGGCGCAGGTCCAGCAGTTGCGGGGCTCCGGCGGTGTCTTCCACCTGGTGGCACGGCCCGAGGGCACCTGGATCAGCGATCGCGAGGCGCCCCTGCGCGCCCTGCTGTTCCCGGGCCCGCAGCCCAGCCTGGGCGAGCGCGGCGAGTGGACGCGGGTGGCCCTCTCGGCCATGGCCCCGGACACGGAGCTCTCCTTCTGGGTGGTTCCGCGCCTGGGGGCGGGGGACGCCTTCGAGTGCGAGGCCCTGCGCCGCCGCCTCGCCGGAGCCCAGCAGGGCACCTGGCCCAACCCCTTCGTGGCCAAGGCCGCGCCCCGCACCGGGGCCCTGGCCCTGTCCGTGGGCGCGGGCCCGACGGAGAAGCTGGTGGCGGCGATCCTCCGGGTGGATCGGGGCGTGGACATCGCCGAGCCCGAGATGCCGGCCTTCGCCGGCGGGGG
>JAJYBX010000087.1 GCA_021778785.1 Acidobacteriota bacterium | reverse complement strand
CTCCGCCAGCGGGTCTTCGAGACCACCTCCGGCATCCCGCTGAAGAACAGCTACACGCCGGCCGACGTGGCCGATCTGGACGTGCTGCGCGACCTGGGCGCGCCCGGGCGCTACCCCTTCACGCGGCATGTGCAGGCCACGGGCTACCGCGGGCGATTGTGGACCATGCGCCAGTACGCGGGCTTCGCCACCGCCGAAGAGAGCAACGCGCGCTACCGCTACCTGCTGGAGCAGGGCACCACGGGCCTCTCCGTGGCCTTCGACCTGCCGACGCAGATCGGCATGGATCCCGACCATCCCATGGCCTTCGGCGAGGTGGGGAAGGTGGGCGTGTCCATCAGCTCCATCCACGACATGCGGACGCTCTTCCGCGACATCCCCCTCGACAAGGTCACCACCAGCATGACCATCAATGCGCCGGCCTCGGTGCTGCTGGCCCTCTACCTGGCCGTGGCGGAGGAGCAGGGCGCCTCCTGGCAGCAGGTGGGCGGCACCATCCAGAACGACATCCTCAAGGAGTACATGGCCCGGGGCACCTACATCTTCCCGCCCCGCCCGAGCCTGCGCCTCATCACGGACATCTTCGCCTTCTGCGCCGACCAGGTGCCCAACTGGAACACCATCTCCATCTCGGGCTACCACATCCGCGAGGCCGGCTGCACCGCGGCCCAGGAGATCGCCTTCACCCTGGGCGACGGCATCGCCTACGTGCAGGCGGCGCTCGACGCCGGGCTGAAGCTGGAGACCTTCGCGCCCCGCCTGAGCTTCTTCTTCAACGCCCACAACCAGTTCTTCGAGGAGGTGGCCAAGTTCCGCGCCGCCCGCCGCCTCTGGGCCCGGATCATGAAGGAGCGGTTCAAGACCGACGATCCCAAGAGCCAGATGCTGCGCTTCCACACCCAGACCGCCGGCAGCACCCTCACGGCCCAGCAGCCGGACAACAACATCGTCCGGACGGCCGTGCAGGCCATGGCCGCCGTCTGCGGCGGCACCCAGAGCCTGCACACGAACAGCCGGGACGAGGCCCTGGCCCTGCCCACGGAGGCCAGCGCCCGCATCGCCCTGCGCACCCAGCAGATCCTGGCCTACGAAAGCCGCGTGGCGGACGTGGTGGATCCCTTCGCCGGCAGCTACCTCATCGAATCCCTCACCGATGAGCTGGAGAGCCGTGCTCAGGCCCTGCTGGGCCGGGTGGACGAGCTGGGCGGCATGGTCAGCGCCATCGAGCGGGGCTTCCCCCAGCGGGAGATCCAGAACGCGGCCTATGCCTACCAGAAGGCTGTGGAGAAGGGCGAGCAGGTGGTGGTGGGCGTCAACCGGTTCACCCTGGAGAACGAGGTGCAGCCGGAGCTGCTGCGGGTGGACGAGGCCCTGGGCGCCACGCGCCGGCAGCAGATCGCCGCCGTGCGGGCGCACCGGGACAACGGCGCCGTGAAGCAGCGCCTGGCGGAACTGGAAACGGCCGCACGGGGCACGGAGAACCTCATGCCCCGCATCCTCGCCGCCGTGAAGGCCGAGGCCACTGTGGGCGAGGTCTGCGATGCCCTCCGGGGGGTCTTCGGCGAGTATCAGGAACAGCTCGTGTTGTGAGGCAAGTCTGAGTCGCCATCTCAGTGTCAGATACCCGCTCTTTTCCATGTAGGAACAAGAACCGCCGGGAGTGAAACCCAAGGTAATTCGTGATTCAGATCAAGCAGTGGGATGGAACATCCGCGCTAGTGTGATTGATGACTTGCGGGGGTGTTATGCGGTTCCTGCTGGCTGGATTCTTCTCCTGTCTGCTCCTCTCGGCGGCTGCGCCGAAGCCGCAGGACTGTGTCGGCTGCCATGACGTGGATCTGGCGAAGTTCGAGAAGACCCCCCACGCCAGCATGGGCTGCACGGGCTGCCACAGCGGCATCACGAAGCTTCCCCATGCGGACAAGCCCGCCCCGGTGAAGTGCGGCGATTGCCACGGGGACGAGGTCAAGGATTACGCGAGCAGCGTCCATGGCCTGGCGAAGAAGAGCGGCATGGCGGACGCCGCCACCTGCTCCTCCTGCCACGGGCCGGCCCACGAGCTGCTGTCCTCCAGCGATCCGGCTTCGCGGGTGGCCAAGCGGAACCTCGCGGACACTTGCGGCTCCTGCCATTCCAACCCCGCTTTCATGGCGAAGCACAAGATCCCCTTCGCCAAGCCCGTCGAAGCCTACCGGCTCAGCCTCCACGGCCGCGAGGTTGCCAAGGGGAACGATGCAGCAGCCTCCTGCTCCGATTGCCACGGGAGCCACGGCATCCTGGCGGCGACGGACCCCCGGGCGAAGGTCAACCACGCCCACGTGATGGAGACCTGCGGCGCCTGCCACGTCCAGATCAAGGAGGCCTACGCCCAGAGCGTGCATGGCGTGGCGGTATCGCGTGGCGCCACGGATGCGCCCACCTGCACCGATTGCCATGGCGAGCACACCATCCTCGCGCCCTCGGAGGCCGGTTCCCTGGTGAATCCCGCCCGGGTCTCCACGGTGACCTGCGGCCGCTGCCACGCAGACGAGCGGCTCGCACGGCGCTACGATCTTCCCGCCTCCAACGTGACCTCCTTCGAGGACAGCTTCCATGGCCTGGCCCTGCGGGGCGGCCAGCAGACCGTGGCCAACTGCGCCTCCTGCCACGGCGTGCACGACATCCTGCCTTCCAGCGATCCCCGATCCACCATCAATCCGAAGAACCTAGGCCGGACCTGCGGGCAGTGCCATGCGGGCGTGGGCGACAAGCTGGCCACGGCCCGCATCCATCTCCGCAACGAGGGGGCTTCCGAGCACCCGGTCGTGAAGTGGATCCGGCTGGCCTACCTCCTGCTCATTCCGCTGACCATCGGCTTCATGCTCCTGCACAACGGCCTCGATTTCCTCCGCAAGCTCCGTCACCGGAAAATCCATCACGGCACGGGCGAGGAAGTGATGCGGATGAACATCCGGTTCCGCATCGCCCACTGGATCGTCATCGCGAGCTTCCTCACGCTGGTGTTCACGGGCTTCGCGCTGAAGTTCCCCGAATCCGCCTGGGTCAAGGCCTGCCAGGCCTGCGGGCTCAGCCCGATCGCGCGGGCCTACATCCACCGCATCGCCGCCATCCTCATCACCTTCGGAACGGTGTACCACCTGATCCACATGGCCATGGTGAAGCGGGACCGGGTGATCCTCGGGGAACTCCTTCCGAACTGGCAGGACGCCAAGGACATCTTCAACATGCTGCGGTACAACCTGGGCCTCACGAAGCACCGTCCGACCTTCGGCATGTTCGGCTACCCGGAGAAGATGGAGTACTGGGCCTACATGTGGGGCACCATCGTCATGGCCCTGACCGGGTTCCTGCTCTGGGCCGAGAACTGGACCCTGCGCTACTTCCCCAAGTGGGTGATCGACGCGGCCACGGCGGCCCACTGGTACGAGGCGATCCTGGCCACGCTTTCCATCCTGGTCTGGCACTGGTACCTGGTGATCTTCGATCCCGATGTCTACCCGATGGACATGGCCTGGCTGAACGGGAAAGTCCCGGCGGACCACCTGCGGGAGACCCGGCCCGAGTACTACCGGCAGATCGTCGAGGCCTCCGAGGCCCAGGACTCCGCCCAGGACGCCCCGCCCGACGCTCCCGCCGGCCACTGAGGCGGGCAGGGCAGCGCCCAGTCCCGCGGCCCGCGCGCCATCCGATCCCATTTTCATTGAATCCCCCACCCCCGTTCCCCTCAGAGCCGGAGACTTCGCCATGATTCCCATCGCGCCCGCAGGCCGCCATCGACAGCAACCCCCTGGACGCCACCGCCACCGCGCCTGGTGGATCATGGCCGCCGCCCTGCTGGCCTGGAGCTTCGCAGGCTCCCTGCCGGCCCGGGCGGCCAGCGGCAAGCCCGCACCGGAGAACTGCTTCGATTGCCATGGCGACAAGGACTTCAGCAAGGACGGTCCGAATGGCAGCCATGTGTCCCTCTTCGTGGACGGGGACCGGTTCGGCAAGGCCGTGCATGCCTCGCTGAAATGCACGGATTGCCACGCGGGACTGGACGACAGCCACCAGGACGGCAGCCATCCCCCCGCCAAGGTGAATTGCGGGAACTGCCACACCGAGGAGGCCAAGGCCTACCAGGGCAGCATCCACGGCATGAGCAAGGCCATGGGGGCCTCCGCCGCGGCCAGTTGCGTGGACTGCCACGGGAACCACTACATCGTCCCGGTGGCCCAGCCCGATTCCCCGGTCTACAAGATGAACCTGCCCGTCACCTGCGGGAAATGCCACGCCAACAAGAACATCACCGACGAGTACAAGATGAAGTACCCCTCGGTGGAGCACCAGTACCAGGAGAGCATCCATGGCCAGGCCCTGTTGAAGAAGGGCCTCATCGTGGCGCCGAGCTGCAACGACTGCCACGGCGTCCACGACATCAAGCGCAGCGTGGACCGGAGCTCGCCCATCAACCACGCCAACGTGGCCAAGACCTGCGGCAAGTGCCATGTGACGGTCGAGGCCATCTACAACAAGAGCATCCACGGCCAGCTGCTCGCCAAGGGGGACCCCCGCGGGCCCGTGTGCATCCAGTGCCACTCGGCCCATCAGATCGAGACGCCCGTGAGCGGCCACTTCAAGGCCAACAGTGACCTCGTGTGCGGCAAGTGCCACGCGGACCGGCTCGAGCACTATCGCGATACGTACCACGGCAAGGCCATGGCCCTGGGCAAGGCCCACAATGCGACCGATGTGGCCGCCTGCTACGACTGCCACGGCCACCACGATGTGCTGCCCGTGTCGGACCCCAACTCCCACCTGTCGAAGGCCAACATCGTCGGCACCTGCCGGAAGTGCCATCCCAATGCCTCGGCGAGTTTCGCCAAGTACGAGCCCCATGCCGATCCCATGGATCGCAAGCATGACCCGGTGCTGCACTACGTGTTCCTGGTGATGACGACCCTCCTGGTCTTCACCTTCACGCTGTTCGGCTTGCACACGCTCCTGTGGCTGTTCCGCTCCATCTGGCTGTATCGCCACGACTCGAAGCAGTTCCGCGAGGCGAAGGCCATCATCGAGAAGGACGAGGAGCAGTTCACCCGCTTCCAGCCCTTCGAGCGGTTCCTCCACATCCTGGTGGTCACCAGCTTCCTGCTGCTCGTGCTGACCGGCATGCCGCTGAAGTTCTACTACACCCATTGGGCGAAGGCGCTCTTCGCCTTCATGGGTGGCCCGGGCGTGGCCCGCACCCTGCACCACTTCGGGGCGGTCATCACCTTCGTCTACTTCACCCTGCACGTCACGGACACGCTGGCCAACTTCTGGCGGCATCGCGGCTTCCTGCGCGATCCGGAGACCGGGAAGCTCCGTCTGGCCCGGCTCTGGAAGGCCATGGCCCATCCCGATTCCATGATCCCCTCCAAGCAGGACCTGGATGACCTGGTGGCCCACAACAAGTGGTTCTTCGGCAAGGGCGAGCGGCCGCAGTTCGACCGCTGGACCTACTGGGAGAAGTTCGACTACCTGGCGGTGTTCTGGGGCGTGTTCGCCATCGGCCTCTCGGGCCTGATCATGTGGTTCCCGGAGTTCTTCAGCCGCTTCATGCCGGGCTGGATGATCAACGTCTCGCTCATCGTCCACTCGGACGAGGCGCTGCTGGCCGCCGGCTTCATCTTCACCGTCCACTTCTTCAACACGCACTTCCGGCTGGAGAAGTTCCCCATGGACACCGTGATCTTCTCGGGCCGCATCGCCAAGTCCGAGATGCTCCACGAACGGAAGCGGTGGTATGACCGGCTGCTGAAGGAGGGCCGCCTGGACGCCTTCCGGGTGAAGGATGAGTGGGATGCCTGGAAGGGCATCGCCCGCACCTTCGGCTACCTCTTCTTCGGCCTGGGGATCGTGCTGCTCCTCCTCATCATCTACGCCATGGTGTCCCGCCTGGCGCACTGAGCCCTGAAGGCAGGGAAGGCGCCGGCTCCGGTCGGCGCCTTCTTTTTCCTGGCAGTGCCAGTGTTGTGGAAAAGCTGAGACTCAATCGTAAGTAGCGGCATGCATTGATTTAGCGTCACGCAGGTGTCATGATGGGCACTGATTCCCCTCGGGTCGACTTTCGAGCCTTCCCGCCGGGCCTTGGCAAGAATCCTGCTCCCCTTCCCTGAGCCCCGCATCCTGCCGGGGCGCTCCAACCCCTCAAGGAGTCACCATGCGCCGCCTCGTTCTCATCTCCGCCGTCCTGGCCCTGGCCGTGGCCCCCGCCATGGCCAAGCCCACCACCGTGAAGGGCGCGAAGTGCACCGCCTGCCACGTGGGCGCCCCCAAGGACAAGAAGTTCAACGCCGAAGCCACCAAGATGATGGCCAAGTACAAGGAAGCCCAGTGCAAGGACTGCCACGGCTGGGCCGAAGGCAAGCTGACCATCACCAAGAAGAAGTAGTCGGTCCTCCCAGCATGGAAAAAGGGCGCCGTGAGGCGCCCTTTTCCGTGCTCCAGGCTCTATAGGCCCAGCAGGGACCTGGCCTCGGCCTCGAGCCGGTCCAGGACTGCGATGTCCGTGCGGCTCTGCAGGTAGACCTTGAGCTTCGGCTCGGTGCCGCTGGGCCGGAAGGCGGCGAAGGCGCCGCTCTCCATCCGGAACTTCAGCACGTTGCTGCGGGGGATCGGGAGGGCGCGGTCCCGCTGGTCCGGGCGGTCCAGGATCGGCTCCGTACGGCCCTCGCCGTGCCACTCTCCCGACTGGAAGTCTTCCCAGGCCACAACCTGCTCGCCGCCCAGGGTGGCGAGGCCCGCCGTCCGGATGCGCTCCATGGCCTCGGCGAAGCGCTTCGCCCCGCCGGGACGGGGATCCTCGAGATTCACCAGGCGGTTGTGGAAGGTGCCCACCCGCGCCATGAGGGCCTCCACGGCCTGGAAGAGCGTCTGGCCCTTGGCCTTGAAGTGGCCGGCCATCTCGCCCACCACCAAGGCGGCGGTGACGCCATCCTTGTCGCGCAGGCCGGGTGGCAGCAGCATGCCGTAGCTCTCCTCGGCCCCGAAGGCGTAGGGTTCGCCCAGGGCCTCCAGGCGATCCATGCAGACGGCGATGTTCTTGAAGCCGGTAAGGGTCCACATCACGGGCAGCCTGTGGCTCCGGGCCACTTCGGCCATGAAGTCGGAGGTCACCACGGTGCTGACCACCACACCCTTCCGGCTTTCCCGGGCGCAGAGGTAGTCCAGGGTGAGGGCGGCGAGATCGTTCCCCGACATCAGCTCCCAGGCCCCGTTGCGCTTCGCCACGACCCCGATGCGATCCGCATCGGGATCGTTGGCCAGGATGACCTCGGCCCCCATGCGCTCCGCTTCCTCAAGGGGCGCCCGGTAGGCGGCCAGTTCCTCGGGGTTGGGGCGGGGGGCGGTGGGGAAGGTGCCGTCCTGGATCCCCTGGCTGGGACTCACGGTCAGGGGCAGGCCCGCCCGCTCGAAGAGGGTGGGCACGAAGGCGCCGCCCGTGCCGTGGAAGGGCGTGAAGAGGATGCGGGCGGCCTCGAAGGGCCGAGGATGCTGAAGCAGGTCCAGGCCCATGGC
>JAJYBX010000086.1 GCA_021778785.1 Acidobacteriota bacterium | reverse complement strand
GCGCGGTTCTCCCCCTCCGCCCTGCACGAGGCGATCAAGGCGGGCCAGACGGGCAGGGAACCCCTTGCCTTCGTCGTCTCCAGCGGAGCCTTCGTGAAGACGCTGCGGGTGGACTACCACGGTGGCGAGCGCTATCCGCGGCTGGAACGGATCGCCGGAAACCCGGACCGCCTCGCGGACATCCTCAGGCCCCTCGCGGTGCCCGCCCGGTAGGGACGGCTCGATGGCCACGCAAAGGGCCGCCCATCGGGCGGCCCTTTGCGTGGGAGGAAGGCCTCAGCCCTTCTTGTAGAGGTCCATCACCGCGTGCAGCAGCTCGATGGCTTCCTTCTTGGGACGCTGGAAGGCGTTGCGGCCCATGATGCTGCCGAAGGCGCCGCCGGCGGCGATTTCGGCCACTTCCTTCAGCACCTCCTCGGTGCCCTTGGCCTCGCCGCCGCTGAAGATCACGATGCGGCGGCCGTTGAAGGCGCTCTGCACCACGTGGGCGATGCGGTCCTTCAGGGTGGCGGTGGGGATGGCGTACTTCTCGAAGACCTTCTTCGCCTCGGCCTGCTCGACGACGTCCTTGGGCGGCTTCACCTTGATGATGTGGGCGCCCAGCTGGGCCGCGATCTGCGCGGCGTAGCCGCAGACGTCCACGGCGGTCTCGCCCTCCTTGGTGAGGCCGGCGCCGCGGGGATAGGACCAGACCACCGAGGGCAGGCCCACGGCCTTGGCCTCGAGGATCAGCTCACGCAGGGCCTCGTACTGCTCGTTGCGGGCGCCGCTGCCGGGATAGATGGTGTAGCCGATGGCCGCGCAGCCCAGGCGCAGGGCATCCTCCACGCTGCCGGTGATGGCGCTGCAGGGCTCGTGGCCCTTGCTGAGGGTGTCGCTGTTGTTGAGCTTCAGGATGAGGGGGATCTCGCCGGCGTAGTCGGAGGCCACGTGCTCGATGAAGCCCAGGGGGGCGGCGTAGGCGTTGCAGCCCGCCTCGATGGCCAGCTCGACGTGGTAGCGGGGATCGTAGCCGCCGGGATTGGGGGCGAAGCTGCGGGCGGGGCCGTGCTCGAAGCCCTGGTCCACGGGGAGGATCACGAACTTGCCGGTGCCCGCCAGGCGGCCGTGGTTCATGATCCGGGCCAGGTTGGCCTTCACGCCCGGATTCTCCGAGCTGTACCAGGAAAGGATTTCGCGGACGCGTGCGGTGGCCATGGCTGCTCCATGCAGATGAGTCGATCGCCTATTCTACCGGCACCGCCTCAAAAATGCGCCGTGAGGCTGGCCCCCAGGGCCATGTCCGCGGTGTTCCCCCGGTGGGTGACGTTGTTCATGTAGTGGAGGGTGAGCGTGGTGTGGGGCGTCCAGTGCCAGTGGACGCCCAGATCGTGCTGGAGGCTCGGCTGGTCGAAATGCTGGTAGGGCTGCGGGTGCAGGTAGCCGCTCTGCCAGTAGAGCTGCAGGAAGGGCTGGGTCCGCCGCCATCGCCGGTATTCCCAGGTGGCGTGGAGACCCACCCCATCCCGGAAGCCGATGGCGGTGTAGTCGGGGCTGCCGTGGGGGCGCTGGATGAAGGCGCCGCCGAGGTAGAAGACATGGCGGGGGGCGGCCCGCCAGAGGGCCGTGACCCCATAGCTCTGGTCCCAACCCGACTCTCCAGCTCGAAGCGGGCGATCTCCTCGTCGAAGAAATACACCACGGGGAGGCTGGCGTACTCGGGCAGGTGGGCTTCCATGTAGGGCCGCGTGATGGCCACCCGGCCCGAGGTGTCCCTGGGCGGGTTGTTCTCGAAGACATCCGAGAACTGGAAGGTGTTGGCCTCGATCCAGTTCAGGGCCCAGCGCCAGTGGCCCCGGCCCAGGGGCACGGGGTCCACCGGCTGGTAGGCCAAGGTCGGGAGGTACAGCGGGAACATCTCCCGGGTGGGGAAGGGGCCCATCTCGTGGAGGGGCTCCTCGGCTCCCAGGGGCAGGACGGCGATGAACAGCAGCGCCGCGCGACGCATCACATGCTAGGCCTTGCTGTAGTCGTAGAAGCCGCGGCCGCTCTTCTTGCCCAGCCAGCCGGCATCCACGTACTTGATGAGCAGGGGGCAGGGGCGGTACTTGGGATCACCCAGCCCCTCGTGCAGCACATTGAGGATGAAGAGGCAGGTGTCCAGGCCGATGAAGTCCGCCAGGGTGAGGGGGCCCATGGGGTGGTTCATGCCCAGCTTCATGATCCCATCGATGCTCTCCACCGAGGCCACGCCTTCGTAGAGGGCGTAGATGGCTTCGTTGATCATGGGCAGCAGCACGCGGTTGCTGACGAAGCCCGGGAAGTCGTTGCAGGGGATTGGGGTCTTGCCCAGTTTCCTGGAGAGGTCCATGACCGCGTCGAAGGTGGCATCGCTGGTGGCCAGGCCGCGGATCACCTCGATGAGCTGCATGACCGGCACGGGGTTCATGAAGTGCATGCCGATGAAGGCCTCGGGGCGCTTCGTGATCGCGGCCAGCTTGGTGATGGAGATGCTGCTGGTGTTGGAGGCGAGGATGACGCCGGGGCGGCAGACCCGGTCCAGGGTCTCGAAGATCTCCTTCTTGACCTCCCACTTCTCGGTGGCGGCCTCGATGACGATGTCGCAGGCGGCCAGGTCCTCCAGCTTCGTGGTGGTGCGGACCCGGGCGAGGACGGCGGTCTTCTCGTCGGCGGTCATCTTCCCCTTGTCCACGCCCCGCTGCAGGTTCTTGTCGATGGTGGCGAGGCCCTTGGCGGCGAAGGGCTCGCTGATGTCCTGCATGAGCACCTGGTAGCCCGACTGGGCGAAGACGTGGGCGATGCCGTTGCCCATCTGGCCCGCGCCGATGACGCCGATGGTCTTGATCTCAGTCATGGAATGCCTCCGGAAGGTCCAGAATAGCGTCCGCCGCCCGTGACCCGTAGCATGGAGGAAACCTCGGAGGGACCTTGGCTGCCTCAAAGACGCGTGTGGACTGGTCGCTTCTCCTGCTCCGCCTGGCGGTGGGTGGCATGGCCCTCCTGCAGGGCCTGGCGGTGCTCCGCCACGCCCACGGCGCCATCTCCTTCGGGAACGCCGCGGGCTGGGGGCTGGCGATCCTGGAGATGATCTGCGGCATCTTCGTGCTCATCGGGCTCTGGACCTGGCTCATGGCTGCGGTCCTGGTGGGGCTGGTGGGCTGGCCCCTGGTGCATGGGTGGCTGCACGGCGCGGGCGTCCTCCACAACCCGGGCGCCCTCTTCCGGCTGCTGGTCACCCTGGCCTGCGCCGTCGGGGGCGGGGGCAAGTGGGCTGTCGACCGCTAGGAGGTGACCATGCTGCGACCCCGCATGCACGAATCGCTGTGGGCCTTCGACGCCGAGTGGGTGCCGGATCCCGCCACCGGCCGCCGGGTGCTGGACCTGCCCCGGGACATGCCGGATGACGAGGTGACGGCCCGCATGTGGGCCTACGGAGGCGCCACGGACGCGGAGCCACGGCCCTACCTGAAGACCATCCTGTGCCGGGTGGTGTCCATCGCGGCGGTGGTGCGGACCGTGAAGCACGGCGAGGTCCAGCACCGCCTCTTCGCGCTGCCGGAGGGGCCGGAAGCCCTGCCCGAGGGCGAACTGCTGCGGCGCTTCCTGGTGGCCCTGGGGGACAAGAAGCCCCAGCTCGTGGGGTTCAACAGCCGCGAGGCGGATATGCCCATCCTCGTGCAGCGGGCCATGGTCCACCGGCTGTCGATCCCCGGCCTGGGCCGCAGCGCCGACAAGTGGGCCAAGGACGACTTCTTCGACCGCTACGGCAACCAGCACATCGACCTGCGGGAGGTCGTCGGGACCTGGGGGAAGGCCTCCTCCACCCTGCACGAACTGGCTACCTCCTGCGGAATCCCAGGCAAGCTGGGCACGGACGGGAAGAGCGTCATCGACCTCTGGCGGGCCGGGGACGTGGCGGGCATCGTCCGCTACAACCAGTTCGACGCCCTCACCACCTTCCTGGTCTGGTTGCGGGCCATGACCCTCTCCGGCCACCTGACCCCCGAGGATCTGGAGGCCGAGGAGGCCCAGATCCGCGCCCTGGTCCAGCAGAAGGCCGCCATCGACCCGGGTTTCGGCCTTTATCTGGAGGGCTGGACCCGCCTTTCCTGACGCCTCCCGCTTGAATCCCCGGCCCGGACAGGTAGACTGGCCCCAATCATTCAGTCTTGGCCTGTTTCTTCCCAAGGGAGGCATTGTGGACAAGCGGCATGTCGCAGAATTCTTCGGGACCCTCTGGCTGGTGCTGGGCGGCTGCGGCAGCGCGGTGCTGGCCGCGGCCTTCCCCGGGGTGGGCATCGGCCTCCTCGGCGTGAGCCTGGCCTTCGGCCTCACGGTGCTGACCATGGCCTTCGCCATCGGCCCCATCTCCGGCTGCCACCTGAATCCGGCCGTGACCCTGGGGCTGGCCGTGGGTGGGCGGTTCCCCTACAAGGACATCGCCGGCTACTGGATCGCCCAGGTGCTGGGCGCCGTCGCGGCCTCCGCCATCCTCTATGTGATCGCCACCGGCAACGGCTCGGCCATCGGCGGCTTCGCCGCCAACGGGTTCGGCGACCACTCCCCGGGCCGGTACGGCCTGGGCGCCGCCTTCCTCACGGAGGTGGTGATGACCTTCTTCTTCCTCATGGTGATCCTGGGCAGCACGGCCAAGAAGGCGGCTCCGGGCTTTGCCCCCATCGCCATCGGCCTCTGCCTGACCCTGATCCACCTCATCAGCATCCCGGTCACCAACACCTCCGTGAATCCCGCCCGCAGCACGGGGCCGGCCCTCTTCGTGGGGGGCTGGGCCCTCTCCCAGCTCTGGCTTTTCTGGGTGGCCCCGCTGATCGGAGCGGCCATGGCGGGCATCCTGTTCCCGAAACTCGAGGATTGACGGCCTGGAGGCCCCGGCTTCAGCAATTCCCATCCGGGGCCGATACACTCTTGATCCAGGAGCCGCCATGACCCAGGAGATCCGCCCCGAGGACCTCATCGTCACCGAGCAGGACGGCACCCGCCGGATCAACCACGACGTGATCGAGAGCTACGGCCTGTTCAACCTGCCCCGGGCGACGATGCGGCAGGCCCTGATGGTCTACTACGACAACGCCAGCCGCCAGGGCCGGGGCGCTGCCCAGACCGTGCGGACCTTCATCACCCTGGCCAGTTCCATCACCCGCTTCCCCCGCCAGGTGGCCATCAACTTCACCCGGGGCCAGGCCTACCGGCGGAACATGCGGATGCTGAGAAGGTACAGCCGCTGAAATCGCGGTGCGATTTCAGATAGGAGTGATCAAAGTGTTCTGACGATCCGCTCGATGCCGATGGCTTTGCGACCATCGGTGGTCACCAGAATGGCGTGGAGTTGGAGGTCGCCCTCGGCGACTTCGTACCTGGGGCGCTGCACCTTGAGGAAGCGGCCGAGGCTGGATTCCTTCTTCATGCCGATGACACCGCCGTAGGGGCCGGTCATGCCGATGTCCGAAACGTAGGCCGTGCCGCCCGGTAGGACCTTGGCGTCGAGGGTGGGGACGTGGGTGTGGGTGCCGAGGACGGCGGCGGCCCGGCCATCCAGGTGGTGGCCCATGGCCTGGGCCTCGCTGGTGGCCTCGGCGTGCATGTCCACGATCACCAGATCCGCCCGCTCCTTCTGGAGGAGGGCATCCACGCAGCGGAAGGGGCACTCGCAGGGGGGCATGTGGACCCGGCCCATGAGGTTGATGACGAGCACCTCGGCGCCCGAGGGGGTGTGCAGCTTCACCCACCCGTTCCCGGCGGTATCGGGGGGATGGTTGGCGGGCCGGAGCAGGCGGGGCTCCCGGCGGAAGGTGGATTCGATGCCCTTCACGTCGAAGGCATGGTTGCCGGTGGTGATGACGTCAACACCCAGGCCGTCGAACCACTCCCGGGCGATGGATTCGCTGATGCCGTGGCCGTGGGCGGCGTTCTCGCCGTTGACCACCACGAAATCCGCGGAGGTCTCCCGGCGGAGCTGAGGCAGGTGGGCCTCCACCAGCCGCCGTCCGGGCTCACCCACCACATCGCCAAGCATCAGGATCCGCATGGCTCCAGGCTAACGAAAAAAGGGCGGCGCGAGCGCCGCCCTTTTCGTGGGACGAGGGTGGTCAGAAGGCGAACCGTGCGCCCACCTGGATCTGCCGGGCACCGCCCAGCCAGACCTGGGACTGGTCGAGGCTGGGGGCCGCATCCGTGCTGGCGGGGGTCGCCGTGTGGATGGCCGTGGCCAGGTAGGTGTCCTGGCGGTTCAGGAGGTTGAAGACATCCAGGGACAGGGTCATCTTCAGCCGGCGAGCCAGCTGGATGTCCCGGCGCAGGCCCAGGTCCAAGGTCATCTGGGAACCGGTGCGGTAGGCGTTGCGGCCCGAATCCTGGCCATTCACGTAGAACCGGTCGTTGGAGCTGTTGCCATCCCCGTTCATGTCCCGGTTGTAGATGAGGGAGTAGGGCGTGCCGGTCTGGTAGCGGATGGACAGGGAGGTCAGGATGCCGGTGAAGCCCCGGTCCAGGTAGCTCATGTAGCCGGTGACGACGTGCCGCCGGTCGGTGTCCGCGTAGCCCCACTGGGCGCCCAGGTTGCCCGCATCCTGGATGCTGATGCCCGAGTAGTTGCGCTCGTTGGAGTCGCTGTCCTTGTTGATGGAGTAGGTGTAGTACAGCTGGGCGTCGAAGTCGCTGCCGTCCTTGTGGTACTTCATGCTGAAGGTGTACGCGTGGTAGAGGCTCGTGGCATCGGAGTAGTACATCCCCATGGTGCCGTAGGTGGTGTTCGGGCGGGCGGGGTAGAGCAGACGGCCGTAGGCGCCCATGGTGGGCGTGCCGATGTTCAGGTCCGCGGTGCGCTCAAGCTGCTTGCTCTTGGCGTAGGTGGCGGACAGGCCCAGGACGATGTCCTGGAAGGGCCGCTCGGCGCCCAGGTTCACACGGTCGGTGTAGGGATTCTTGAAATCCGGGTTGAAGGTCCAGATGTTGAACTTGGGCAGCGTGCCGCCCGAGGGGAACGAGGCGAACCAGAAGGGGTTGGTGGGGCTGAAGGCGGCGCCGCGGGGGATGCCGAAGGTGGCGGCATCCGCGGCCTTGAAGTCCACCGAGCCGGTCCGCACGCCGTTGGCGGCGTAGGCCTGGTAGAAGAACACGGCGGGGGTGGTGCTGACGTAGCGGCCGATGCTGCCGCGGACCACGGTCTTGCCCTGGTCGAAGGCGGGGGTCCAGGTGAAGGAGAAGCGGGGCGAGAACTGGCTGTCGCTGGGGATCTTCGAGGTCAGCGGCATGGAGGTGGACAGGACATCGCCCATGCTCACGATCGGGTAGTCCGGATTCTCCTGGCGATCCCAGCGGAGGCCCAGGCCCAGCTTGAGGTTGTCGAGGGGGCGCCAGTCGGCCTGGATGAAGGCGGCTTCCTGCTTGTAGCTGGTGCTGAAGAGGCCCGCCTGGTGGACGTCCGAGCCGAGGCCGAAGTTCTGGCGGTAGGTGTTCCAGTTGCCATTCCGGAAGTCAGTCAGGTTGTTGAAGAAGTAAATCCCCTGCCAGCTGCCGGCGAAGAACTCGGACACGTCGAGGGCGTTGTAGTCGATGCCGCCCT
>JAJYBX010000085.1 GCA_021778785.1 Acidobacteriota bacterium | reverse complement strand
GGGCCGCCTCCAGCGCCAGCTGGAGCACAGCCAGCGCATGGAGACCGTGGGCACCCTCGCCGGCGGCATCGCCCATGACGTGAACAACCAGCTGGCGGCCATCCTGGGCCAGCTCCACCTCTGCCGGGAGCTGCTCCCGGAGGGCCATTCCGTGATGGACCGCCTGGAGCGTGCGGAGGAGGCCACCCGGCGCTGCGCCCAGACCACCAAGGCCCTCCTCTCCTTCAGCCACCAGTCCCGCCCCGAGCTGAAGCGCCTGGACCTGAACGCCCTCGTCGAGGAAACGGGGGCCATCCTGGACCGCCTCCTGGGCGGACGGATCCGCCTGCGGCTGAGCCTGACCCGGGATCTGCCCTGGGTGCAGGGCGACGGGGTCCAGCTGGAACAGGTCCTCATGAACCTGGCCGTGAACGCCCGGGACGCCATGCCCGAGGGCGGCTCACTCTGGCTGCGCACGGGGCTCGACGCCGCCGGGCAGGTCTGCCTGGAGGTGCAGGACACCGGCTCCGGCATCCCCGAATCCGCCCTGCCCCACATCTTCGAACCCTTCTACACCACCAAGGAGCAGGGCAAGGGCACCGGCCTGGGCCTGGCCATGGTCTTCGGCATCGTGAAGGCCCATCAGGGTCGGATCCAGGCCGAGAATCCCCCCGAGGGGGGCGCGCGCTTCCGCATCACCCTGCCGGCCGCCGGCCGGCCCCATGATTCCGGCCCCATCCGGAAGGCCGGGCTCCGCGCCGAGACGCGCCTCGTCGGCGTGCGGGTGCTGGTGGTGGAGGACGAGGCCCTGCTCCGCGACATGCTGGCCGACGCCCTCACCCTCGCCCGCGCCCAGGTCACCGCCACCCAGGATGGCGCGGTGGCCTGGCGGGCCTGGCAGGCCGGAGCCTTCGACCTGGTGCTGAGCGACCACCGCATGCCCGACTGCACCGGCTACGAACTGCTCCAGCGCATCCGGGCCGCGGGATCGGACGTGCCCTTCATCCTGGTGAGCGGCCAGGGCCTCGAAGCCGTGGAGAAGGAGCTGGCCCAGGACCCGCGGACCCGCCTCCTGCCCAAGCCCTTCGAGATGCCCCGGCTGCTGGCCCTGATGGCGGAGATGCTGGGCCGGAAGGGCTGAGCCGTCCTTCACTTCGACTGGGCGATCCCCTGGGCGTGACAGACCAGGCAGGAAGCCAGGTGCGGATCGGGGCTGCGCCAGTAGACGAAATCTTTGCCCCCCACCTCGGCCCGCTGGGCCTCGGGAACCCGGGGCCAGTAGAAGGCCAGCTTGGGCTTCCGGTCCGCGGCGATCTCCAGGAAGTAGAGGGGTCCGACATCCTCGCTGGGCTTGCCGCCATGATCCTCGTACGTGCTCATCACGGCGTAGGCGCCGGATTCCAGCGGCTTCCCGGCCTTGTAGGCGTCGATGGCGGAGGCCGTCACCCAGATGCGGCCCCAGCGGTTGCCGTGGGCCTTGCTGAGGAAGGGGACCGCCTCGGCCGGTTCCAGGCTGGCGTAGTCCAGGGCCCGGACGGGGACCTCCGCTTCGGCGTCCAGGCGCTTGGCCTCCACGGCCTCGGCGGCGGCCTTGTTGGTCTCCTCGTTCCCGAAGACCATGATGCCCCCCAGCTTGCCGCAGAAGCCCCAGGCCCCGAGCCACATCAGGCCCACCGCCAGGGCCGGCGCACCCACGCCCCGCTCCCAGAGGCGGCGCCCCTCATGGCGGCGGTGGGGCGAACCGCCCAGGGCGGCCTGGTTGTCCTTGTGCCAGGCCCGCCAGAGCAGGAACACGCAGAGGCAGCCCAGCAGGAAGCCCCCCAGGGCCGCCATCTCGTGGAGCTGCAGGATCCGCTGGAGCACCTGCTTGCCGCTGGCCACCACCGGGAAGAAGCCCCCCCCCGGGATGAGGGCGATCTGGCGCCCCCACATCAGCCCGCTGAAGATGGCGACGGCGCTGCTGGCCAGCCCGACCAGGGCCATGAAGAAGGCCGTGCGCGTCCAGCGCTCCGGGGACCTGGAGCGGAAGGAGGCCAGCATGGCCAGGGGCAGGGTCGCCACCAGGCCCAGGGGCACGTGGACGAAGGCCGGATGCTCCCGGGCGATGAACTCGAGGAAGGGGGACGCCGTCATGGAACTCCCGGTTCAGAACACGCGGACCACGTTGAAGCCGATGGACCACTGGCTGGTGGGCCGGGGCCCGCCGCCGTAGTCCCCGCTGAGCACCTGGTTCCCGGTGGTGCCGGTGGTGTTCGTGCCCATGAGGGTGAACTTGTGCTTGAAGGTCCGGTAGGCCACCCCGAGGGCGAAGCCGTTCTGGTAGGTGGTGCCGTCCGTGATCCCGCCGGGGGCGGCGTTCTTGAACTTGGAGGGGCGCGGGTAGTACTCGGCCACCACGCTGAACTTCTCCGTGATCTCGCCCCGGATGCCCACCCCCACGTTGAAGACGCCGGACTTGTTCGGCGTGGTGTTGGGCGTGGCGCCCGGCGGCACGGGGAGGATCGTGTCCGTGGTGGTGGTCCGCGTGATGTAGGTGGGCACCAGCGAGACAACGACGCTGTCCCCGAGGAAGAACTCCGTGGGCAGCTGGAAGGTGCCACCGGTGAGGCCCACGCGACCGAACGGCGTGGTGGTCTGCGGCACCACCTCGTCGAAGCGCTCGGCCCGGAAGGCCATTCGGACGAGATCGCGGTCGAGGATCTGCTGCTGGAAACCGAAGGTGAAAGTCTTGTTGTCCGCCGTCCGGTAGATGAGGATGTTCAGCCCCTTGACGGGCTTGATCCCGAAGGCGAAGCCGAGGCCCGGGTAGGTGTAGCCATCCAGGCCGTAGACGTCCTTCCCGTGGTCCTTCACGGGCGTCACGAACCGGTGGGTGAAGGCGAGGCCGATGTCCCAGTACTGCATCCGCCCGGCCGTCGGCAGATTGATGGCCAGGGGGTAGTCGGAGGATTCGGCCCGGAGCGCCCCCCCGGCCAGGAGGGCGCATGCGAGCAGGGGGGCGGTCTTCATCGACATGGCGGCTCCGGCTCAGTGCCTGGCGGCGAATTTGCGGAGGATCTCCGTGACGAACCGCTGGGCGTCCGCCTCGGACATCTTGTCCTTGAAGGCCGGCATCTTGTCCTTGCCCTGCAGGGTCACCTTCACCCAGTCGGCGTCCTTCTTCCGGTTGGCCTTGCGGCTGTCGGTGAAGTCGAAGCCGGCGTCGGGCAGGGGCGTGCCGTTGTTGTCGCGGCCGTTGCCGTTCACGCCGTGGCAGCGGGCGCAGGCGTTGGCCCAGTACTTCTGGATGTCGCCATCGAACTTGGGGAGGTCCTTGGCGGGATCGCCCGCGACGAGCGCGGAACCCGCCAGCAGCATCGAAAGGAGAAGGCTGAGCCTCCGGGGGGGAAGGTTGAGGTTGGCCATGGTGGCTCCTTGGGAGGGGGTGGGATCCCCGAGGTGGCGGTGGGTCGCCGCGCCGCCCGGCGCGGGATCAGGGACTTCAGGGTCTGTCAGTTCCAGGTGTTGCCGGTGGTGGTGTGGGCCTCGCCGTGGCAGGTGAGGGCGCAGCCGCCCTTCCCCTGGGTGGTGGTGGTCACGGTGTATAGCCGCGCACCGGTGACCACCGCCGGATCGAAGGCGATGGTGTCGCTGGGGAACTGGTCCGCCGGCGTGCCCGACACGGCACCGCTGACGGTCTGCGTGTCGAGGTACTTGAAGTGGTTCTTGGCCCCGGCCGCGGTGAGCGCCATGTTGTGGCAGGTGGAGCAGGCCGTGTTGTGCTCGCCGGGGTTCGAGTGCCGGCCGGTGGCGTCGTTGTACTGGGGATTGGTGGTGGCGCCGGTGCGCACCTGGTGGCAGGAGGTGCAGGTGGCCGTGTTCGTCCCGCTGAGGGTGCCGGTCTGCCAGTTGGGCGCCGTCTGGCCGCCGTGGCAGCTCACGTTCGAGCAGGTGAGATTGCCCGGAGTGAAGGCCGCGGCGCCGGACTGGGCGTTGAAGGTGGCGGCGATGGCCACCGGGGCGGGACCCGTGGGCTGGCCGGCCCGGGCGTTGGCGGCGTTGTAGTGCGTCAGGCTGCCGGTGCCGATGCCGCTGTGGCAGGTGTCGCAGCTGAGCTTGGTGAGGAGGCCCATGTGCTTGGCGTGGGCCCCCGCGAGGCTCGGGAAGGCCGTGCCCGTGGGCCCGGCCGGAAGCCCCGCCGGCCCGACGTGGCAGGAGAGGCAGGTGCCGGGGCCGCTGCCGGCCGCCAGGGGCGAGGCCACCTGGTGGCAGACGCTGCAGGCCGGGGCCGCCGAAATGGGCGAGGTCCCGGTCGCGGCGTGGCAGGCCGCGCAATCCGTATCGAACTTCGCCTGGGTCACGGTGGTGTGGTTGACGTCGATGAAGGGGATCGGATGGGGTGCCGCGCCCGGTCCGTTGGCGTGACAGCCCACGGCGGCGTGCTCGGAATTGGCGTAGGACGCCGAGTAGCAGCTGGGGGCCGCGGGCAGCGGCGCCGTGCGGCCCTTGACGAGGCCGTCATGGCAGTCGTTGCAGGCCGCGAAGTTCCCGGCGTTGCGATGGGACTGGACGTAGCCGGGGAAGGTGGCGACCGGCGCCTGGTACCAGGTGGTGGAGTGTGCCCCCGCGGTCACGTGGCAGGAGGAACAGGCCGTGCCGGCGCTCCCGCCGTCGAACTTGGGGGTGCCCGGCGTTCCGTGGCAGGACTGGCAGTAGTTCAGATCCTTCTTGGCCTCGAGCCCGTGGAAGGCGTTGCTGGTGGGGTCCTTCCACACGGGGCCGAGGGGATGGGGCGCCCCGGCATTGCCGTGGCACAGGGTGTTGTTGAAGCAGCCCGGCGTGGTCCCCGCCGGCGCCGGATTGGCCGGGTGCCCGATGGGATTCACCGGGGAGCCCGGGAAGTGGCACTGGGCGCAGACGGCCGCGTTGGAGGGGTCGGTGGTGGTGTGGGTATGGAGGGAACCCGCGGAGGTGCGCCAGGGCTTGGCCGGATGGGGCGCGGGCACCCCGTGGCAGGTGGCGCAGCTCTGGGCGGAGACCCCGCCCGCGAAATCGTTCCCGTGGCAGATCTGGCAGGCCGCGAAGCTGCCGCCCGCCGTGCCCACGCCCCACTTCGCCCGGGCGCCGTGGAGGTCGGCGTTCGCCCAGCCGGGGGTGCTCCCGTGATGGCAGGCGGAAGTCAGGCAGTTGGGGATGCCGCTGCCCGCCTTGACCAGGCTGATCTCATGGCAGGTCTTGCACGTGGCCGTGGAAGCCGCTGCCGCGGCCTGATGGTCGTTGATCCAGTTCAGGGGGTGGTAGTGGCCGTAGTACTCCGCCACGGTCCCCTTCTTGCCGCCGCACCCCGACAGGGCGAGAACCGCCAGTAGGGCGGCGCCGCAGAGCCCGCCGAGGATGCCCCTGGTCCATGCCTGCGCGTGGTTCATGTCTCACCCTGGCGGAAAACAAAGAAAAAGCACTCATTAGAAGCCGTTGCTTCTGATTTATATCCAACCTATATGTAGTAAATGCGTGAAACCGTGTGACTCATCTTAGCCATCGTCCCCGTCTTGGCAAGGGTTGAGGAGTTCGAAATGAGAGGTGGAGGTTTATAGAGAAATTGAGACGCTATATAAAAATTGGTCCCGTTTCCCCGGCGGCAGTTGGACCCGGAACCGGGGCATTCCGAAGGACAGGTGGCTGTCTGAACACGATCGCCGGAGAACCGCCCGCCGGCCATATCCGGAACAGAACCATCCTGTTAATTCTTTTGATCTAGCTCGCGCCTCCGCCGTTGATCCCGGCCCGGCGATGGCCTACGCTTCCCCATTCATGGAAAAGCCGGCGATCGGAGTCCGGGTCCTGGGGACCCGCGGACGCGGGAAGGGGTGGTTCCTCCTCCTGGCCCTGGGCCTCGCGGGATTCCCGGCCCGGGCCCTGGACCCGGCCCGCCCGCTCCCCGCCTGTGCGCACCGGCTCTGGAACACGGAGAACGGGCTCCTGCAGGACACGGCCACGGCGCTGCTCGAATCCCGGGACGGCTTCCTCTGGATCGGCACGGAGGAGGGCCTGGTGCGCTTCGATGGGGCCCGGTTCGCGCCCTTCTCCCGGGCCAACGTGCCGGCCTTCACCAACAACGGGGTGCGCTGCCTGGCAGACACCCCCGACGGCGCCCTCTGGATCGGCACCTCCCAACCCGGCCTCTTCCGGTTCCAGGGGGGCGTCTTCACGCGGCTCGGCTCCGACCAGGGCCTCCCTGATGTCCCCATCCGCCGGCTGCTCCGGGACCGGGAGGGCACCCTGTGGGCCGCCCCCGAGGAGGGGCCCCTTCTCAGGCTGGAGGGGGACCGGTTCCGGCCCGTGCCCTGCGATGCGGCCCACCTGCGGATCCGGGCCCTGGCGCAGGGACCCGACGGGACCCTCTGGGCCGGCGGCGCGGACTCCGGGCTCTGGCGTCTCCGGAGCGGCCGCCTGGTCCTGAGCGCCCTCACCCACGGCGAGATCACCGCCCTCGAGACGACGGCGGATGGGCAGATCTGGGTGGGCACCCGTGCCCAGGGCCTTCTCACCCTGGACCATGGCCGCCTGGAGTCCCCCGCCTGGGCCCGGGCCCTGCCCTCCACCGCCATCCTCACCCTGCTGACGGACCGCGAGGGCAGTCTCTGGATCGGCACGGACCGGGCGGGCCTCTTCCGGCGCACCTCCGAGGGCCGGCTGGAGCGGTCCCCCTGGGAAGGCGCCGGCCCCTGGGCCGTGCGCTCGCTCCTGGAGGACAGCTCGGGCGCGCTCTGGGTGGGCACCGAGAATCGGGGCCTCCACCTGATCTCCGAAGTCCCCTTCCAGGCCATCCCGGGACCCGGCGGCGATCCCCAGACCCCGGTCCGCATGGTCTGCCAGGATGCCGCCGGCACGGTCTGGTGCCTCCTCGGCGACCAGCGCCTGGCCACCCTGCAGGGCGGCCATCTGGAGCGGGTTCCCCCCGGCGCGGCGCTGGACCGCGGGGGCGTGTCCGCCCTCTGGCCGCGCCGGGCCGGAGGCCTCTGGGTGGGCACCCCCGAGGGCACGGTGGCCTTCGTCGAAAGGGGCGCCCCCCCCCGCCGGCTGGGTTCCCCCCTGGGGGATCCGATCCTGTCCCTCTACGAGGATCCCGGTGGCGCGCTGTGGGTCAGCACGGTCGGCCAGGGGCTCCGCCGCCTCGAGCCCGGCGGAGGCCCCGAACTCCTCTTCCCCGCGGAGCAGGGCGTGGTGGCCATGGCCGGTGGCGGGAGGGGGCCCCTCTACCTGGCCAGCCGGAGCCGGGGCCTGGGCCGGGTGGAGAACGGCCGGGTGCAGTGGCTGGGCCCCGCGGAGGGCCTCGACAGCCCTTCGGTGCTGTCCCTTCATCTGGATGGGGAGGAGGATCTCTGGGTCGGGACCCAGGACGGCCTGCGCCTCTACCGGGACGGGAGCCTGCGGCGGTTCCCGGCCCTTCCCGAAGCGCTCCGGATGGCCATCCACGCCATCCTGGAGGACGGTGACGGCCGGCTGTGGGTGACCACCCGCCGCGGCGTGGTCCGGGTGGACAAGGCGGCGCTGCTGGCCACCCTGAACCGGAGCGGACCGGTGCCCCTGGTCAGCTTCGACCAGCGCGACGGCCTTCCCAGCCGGGAGATGAACCAGGGCCCCCAGCCGGCGGCCTGGCGCA
>JAJYBX010000084.1 GCA_021778785.1 Acidobacteriota bacterium | reverse complement strand
GGCCCTCGCCCGGAGGGAGAAAGGCAGGTGGGCGCCCCGCGGCGTCACGCCCCTTGAACGATGTCCCGCATCGCCCTGCGGGCCCTTCCTTGCGGTGCATCCCACCTGACTTTCTCGCGGCCTGGTTGGGGTTTTGTTGGGCACTCTTAGCCGATCGCCTCGGGGTCCTTCGGCGCCAGCTTCCCCTTCACCCGCTCCACGGCCTTGGCGGCCAGGGCGTAGCGGGGGTTCTCGTCCAGGGCCTTCCGGTAGTGCTCCAGGGCCCGGTCGAACTGCTCCTTGGCCTCGAAGACCCGGCCCAGGTTGAAGTGCGGGAAGCAGTAGCTCTCGTAGCGCTGGGCCTTGAGGGCCATGCGGAGCCAGGGGATGGCCTCGTCCAGCTCGCCCTGCTCCAGGTAGTAGGCGCCGATGTCGTTGTAGGGGTTGCCGAACTCCGGGTCCAGGTCGATGGCGCGGTGGCAGTCCTCGATGGCCGCGGCGTAGTCCTTCTCGGAGGACCGGGCCCAGCCGCGGAACGTGTAGGCCTCAGCCGTGGGGTGGATCTCCAGGGACCGCGTGTAGAGGGCGATGGCCTTCTCGATCTCGCCCTTCATGTGGAGCTGGTGGGCCTTGCCCACCCACTCCATGGCCTCCTGCCGCTTGTCCTGGCCTTCCTGATCCTCGCTCATGGGCCACCCTCGGGGCCCAGCATAAGTCCTCGGGGCCCCCTTGTGTCACGCCCCCGGGAGGGGCGGATCCCTTCTATCCTGGTGCCATGGCCAACGAAACCCCCGGCTCCTACTGCCAGAACTGCCTCACCTGGAACCCCGGGGACCGGGAGACCTGCCGGAAGTGCGGCACCCGGCTGCTGATCCTCGCCGGCGACCAGACCTGGGAGGACGAGCCGGAGGAGGCAGAGGAGGGCGAGGACCTGGAGGAGCACCTCCTGGAGCGCATCACCGCCCTGGAGGAGACCCTCCGCCGCGTGGAGACCTACCTGGAGACCGTCTCCGACCAGCTGGGCAAGCTGGAGCGCAGCGAGGTGATGCTGCGCAACGGGCTGATGGCCCTGGTGCAGGAGATGGAGCACAACCGCCAGCTGGACGCCCACAGCTTCTCCGAGCGGTGGGAGCACCTGGTGGAGGAGAACCTGCACCTCATCGGGGCCCGCGAGCTGTTCACCCGCTACCGGGCGCGCATCCTGCCCATCGCCCGGCCCAAGTCCATGTCCCAGCTCAAGCGGGCCCTGCTGGAGACCACGGCCCTGCTGGAGGCCGGCAGCCTGCCCGAGGCCGCCCAGCGCCTGGGCCAGGTGCTGCCCCTCGACCCCAAGAACTACGAGCTGATCTTCACCGTGGCCTCCCTCCACGAGGCGGCCCAGAACTTCGAGGAGGCCGAGGCCCTGGCCCGCCGGGCCGTGGGCCTGAGCCCCCGGCACTTCGAGGCCTGGATGCTGCTGGCCAAGCTGCTCCAGGAACTGCCCGAGCACGCGGACCAGGCCATCGAGGCCCTGCACCAGGCGGCCGACATCCGGCCGGAGGATCCCGAGCCCCGCATGCTGCTGGCCGAACTCCTGCTGGACCAGGAGGATCTCCAGGGCGCCCTGGAGGCCGCCCTGGAAGCCGTGAACCGCCGCAAGGACGGGGAGACCCTGCTCCTGCTGGGCCAGGTCCACCTCCGCCGCGGCGATGGCGCCCAGGCCGTGCCGCCCCTCAAGGAGGCCAGCATCTTCCTGCCCGGCGACCTCCATGTGCGGGAGGCCCTGGCCGAGGCCTACCTGATCCTGCAGGAGCGGGCCAAGGCTTTCGCCATCCTCCAGGAACTGCTGGGCCAGAATCCCGGCGATCCCCAGCTCCTGCTGCTGCTCGATGCCGAGGACCACCTCCAGCTGCGCGAGGCCCGGGATGGCAAGCCCGCCACCCACACGATGCTGGACGAGGCCGAGGATCTGCTGGAGGCCGACCAGCCGGACGCCGCCGAGGCCCTCCTCAAGCGGGTGCGCCGCAAGGGCCGCAGCCAGCGCTCCGAATGGCTGGAGCTGCGACTGGCCTTCGCCCGGAACCCGGAGAAGCACCTGAAGGCCGCCCTGGATTTCGCCTGCTCGGACCGCCACCCCCGGCTCTGCTTCCTGGCGTTGCGCCTGGCCCTGGAACACCTGATGGAGGGGAAGCGGGAACCGGAGATCGCCCGGGCCCTGGACGCCTTCCTCACCCGCCATCCCAAGAGTTCCGGCGCCTGGGAGGCCGCCCTCATGCGCCTGGCCTACCGGCTCATGAACGCCCAGGCCACGGAGCAGGATCTGACCGAGGTCCAGCGCCTCCACGCCCATCCCCTGCCGGGCCTGGAACCCCGGGCGCGCACCCTCCTGGGCCAGTACCTCCTGGCCCTCAAGCACCACCAGGCCGTGCTGGATCTCCTGGACCCGATCCTCGAACGGGAACCCACCCTCATCAACCACTTCCAGCTCGGGGCCGCCCTGGCGGGCCTGGGCGCCCGGGAGGAGGCCCGGGCCCTCCTGCAGGCCGGCCTGGACGCCGACCCCGGGGACCTCAACGAAGGCCAGGCCAAGGGCGTCCAGGGCCAGATCCGCACCCTGCTGCAGGAACTGGAGGCGGACGCCCCCCGTGCGTGACCGGGATCACCTCCCGGTCTATTAAGTTGACAATTTTGGTCGGGATTCCAGAATGGAACGACGTGGGAGCGGACGATGAACTCGACCTTCACTGGGGTCACCAGCCAGGAATACAAGTACGGCTTCGTGACGGACATCGAGGCCGACAGCGTCGCCCCGGGCCTCAGCGAGGACGTGATCCGCTTCATCTCGGCCAAGAAGGGCGAGCCCGACTGGCTGCTGGACTTCCGCCTGAAGGCCTACCGCCACTGGCTGACCATGACCGAGCCCGACTGGGCCAAGGTGGCGTATCCGAAGCCCGACTTCCAGAAGATCGTCTACTACAGCGCCCCCAAGGCGAAGGCGCCCAAGTACGCCTCCATGGACGAGGTGGACCCTGAGCTGAAGCGCACCTTCGAGAAGCTGGGCGTGCCCCTCAACGAGCAGGCCGCCCTGGCCGGCGTGGCCGTGGACGTGGTGTTCGATTCCGTAAGCGTGACCACCACCTACAAGGAGAAGCTGAAGGCCGTCGGCATCATCTTCTGCAGCTTCAGCGAGGCGGTGAGGGAGCACCCCGACCTCGTGAAGAAGTACCTGGGCAGCGTGGTCCCCTACTCGGACAACTTCTACGCCGCCCTCAACAGCGCCGTGTTCACGGACGGCAGCTTCGTGTTCATCCCCAAGGGGGTGGCCTGCCCCATGGACCTGAGCACCTACTTCCGGATCAACAACAAGGAGTCGGGCCAGTTCGAGCGCACCCTCATCGTGGCCGAGGAGGGCGCCAGCGTGAGCTACCTGGAGGGCTGCACCGCCCCCCAGTTCGACACCAACCAGCTGCACGCCGCCGTGGTGGAGCTGGTGGCCCTGGACCAGGCCTCCATCAAGTACAGCACCGTGCAGAACTGGTACGCCGGCGACAAGGACGGCGTGGGCGGCATCTTCAACTTCGTGACCAAGCGCGGCCTCTGCAAGGGCCGGGCCTCGCACATCAGCTGGACCCAGGTGGAGACCGGCAGCGCCATCACCTGGAAGTACCCCAGCTGCATCCTGCTGGGCGATGACAGCATCGGCGAGTTCTACTCGGTGGCCCTCACCAACCACAAGCAGCAGGCCGACACCGGCACCAAGATGGTGCACATCGGCCGGAACACGAAGAGCACCATCATCAGCAAGGGCATCAGCGCCGGCGACAGTTCCAACAGCTACCGCGGCCTCGTGAAGGTGCAGCCGAAGGCCGAGGGCGCCCGGAACTTCAGCCAGTGCGATTCCATGCTCATCGGACAGACCTGCAGCGCCAGCACCTTCCCCTACATCGAGGTGCAGAACCGCAGCGCCCGGGTGGAGCACGAGGCCACCACCAGCAAGATCGGCGAGGAGCAGCTGCTCTACTTCCAGCAGCGCGGCATCCCCGCCGAGGAAGCCATCAGCATGATCATCAACGGCTTCTGCAAGGACGTCTTCCGCGAGCTCCCCATGGAGTTCGCCGTCGAAGCCACCAAGCTGCTCTCCCTCAAGCTGGAAGGTTCTGTCGGATGAAAAGATCCACCACGAAGACACGAAGGCACGAAGGAATTCCTTCTTCCGCTTTTCTTTGTGTCTTCGTGTCTTCGTGGTGAATCAGTTTGTTTTTGGAGAAGGAATGCTGAGCATCAAGAACTTGACCGCCTCGATCAACGGCACGCCGGTGCTGAAGGGGATCGACCTGGAGATCAAGGCGGGGGAGATCCACGCCATCATGGGGCCCAACGGCTCGGGCAAATCCACGCTGGGCAAGGTGCTGGTGGGGCATCCCTCCTATGAAGTGACGGGTGGCGAGGTGACCTTCGACGGGAAGAACCTCTTCGACCTGGAGCCCGACGTCCGGGCCCGGGCCGGCCTGTTCATGGGCTTCCAGCACCCCATCGAGGTACCCGGCGTGAGCAACGCCGCCTTCCTGCGCCTGGCCTACAACAAGAAGGCCGAGGCCGAGGGCCGCGACGAGCTGGATCCCCTGGAGTTCGACGACTTCATCCGCGAGAAGATCAAGCTCGTCTCCATGAAGGAGGAGTTCCTCGACCGCAGCCTCAACGAGGGCTTCTCCGGTGGCGAGAAGAAGCGCAACGAGATCCTGCAGATGGCCGTGCTGGAGCCCAAGCTGGCCATCCTCGACGAGCTCGACAGCGGCCTCGACATCGACGCCCTGCGCGTCCTGGGCGACGCCGTGAACCGCCTCATGCGCCCCGAGCGGGCCCTGCTGGTCATCACCCACTTCCCCCGCATCCTGGAGACCATCCGCCCCCAGTTCGTCCACGTGCTCTCCGGGGGCCGCATCCTCAAGAGCGCCGGTCCGGAACTGGCCGTGGAGCTGGAGGAGCGGGGCTACGACTGGGTGCTGGAGGAAGCCGCCGCGGGGGGGAGCCGATGACGCCTGCGGTCGACGCCAGCCCGCTCTCCGGCCTGCTGACCGTGCCCCGGCCCGAAGGCTGGGAGGCCCTGCGGACAGCCGCCGAGGCCCGCCTGACCGGCCAGGAGCTGCCGGACACCTCCCTGGAGGACTGGAAGTACCTTGATCTCGCAGCCCTGCGCGACCTCGCCTTCCGCCCCGCCGTGGCGGCCCTCCCGGCCCTCGCCTCGGCCGATGTCCAGCCCTACGTCCACCCCGAGATGATGGCCAGCCGCCAGGTGTTCGTGAACGGCTTCCACGCCCCCCACGCCAGCTGCGCCACCGGCCTGCCCCCCGGCGTGCGGTTCTTCCCCATCTCCGCCGCCAGCGAGGCCTGCCGCCTCCTGGGCACCCTGGGCGAGGGCGCGCCGGATCTCTTCGAGGACCTGAACACCGCCCGCTTCACCGAAGGGGCCGTCCTCCTCGTGCCCCAGAACGTGCGGGTGGAAGTCCCGCTCCACCTGCTCTTCCTGAACCGGCCCGCCGGGGATGGGGCCCTGCCCACGGTGCTCCCCCGCGTGCTGGTGGCCCTGGACCGCGGCGCCGAGCTGGAGCTGGTGGAGGAGCACCACGGCGAGGGCGCCTACCTGAGCTGCCCCGTGGTGGAGATCCGCGTGGCCGAGGGCGCCATCCTGCGCCACGAGCGCATCCAGCGCGAGAGCCCGGAGGCCTTCCACTTCGGCGCCCTGAAGGCCGAGGTGGCTAGGGGCGGCCAGTACCACTCCCGCACCCTGAGTTTCGGCGGGCGCCTCTCCCGCCAGCGCCCCCGCGTGCGCCTGGCCGAGGGGGCCGAGGCCACCCTCGACGGCCTGGCCCTCCTGGGCGGCCAGCAGGTGGCGGACACCCACAGCTTCCTGCACCACGCCGAACCCCACGGCACCAGCCGCCAGCTCCACAAGTGCGTGGTGGACGGCCAGGCCCGCGCGGTCTTCGACGGCCAGATCCGCGTGGCGCCCGGGGCCCAGGTCACGGACGCCCAGCAGCAGAGCCGCAACCTGCTGCTCTCCGAGAAGGCGCGGGTGGACACCAAGCCCCAGCTGGAGATCTACGCCGACGACGTGAAGTGCAGCCACGGCGCCGCCGTGGGCCAGCTGGATCCCGACGAGCTGTTCTACCTGCAGAGCCGCGGCCTGGATCCCGAGGACGCCCGCAACCTCCTCACCTACGGCTTCGCCGCCGACCTGCTGGCCCGCATCCCCGTGGCCAGTCTCCGCCGGAGCCTTCGGCACCTGGTCCTGGCCCGCACCCAGGCGGCCTCCCTGGGAGACCTGGCATGACGACGATCCTGCAGCCCCTCGATGTCCAGGCCATCCGCAGGGACTTCCCCCTGCTCTCCCGTGAGCTGCACGGGAGGCCGGTCATCTACCTCGACAGCGCCGTGAGCGGCCAGATGCCCCTCCCGGTCATCGAGCGCATGTCCCGCTACGAGCGGGAGGAGCACACCAACGTCCACCGCGGCGTGAGCACCCTCAGCCAGGAGGCCACGGACCGCTACGAGGAGGCCCGCGAGAAGGTGCGCGGCTTCCTGGGCGCCGCCTCCGCCCGCGAGATCATCTGGACCCGGGGCACCACGGAGGCCCTCAACCTGGTGGCCCAGAGCTTCGGCTGCATGGTGGTGACGGAGGGCGACGAGATCCTCCTCTCCGCCATGGAGCACCACGCCAACATCGTGCCCTGGCAGATGCTGGCCCAGGAGAAGGGCGCCACGATCAAGGTCATCCCCATGAACGACGCCGGGGAGCTGATCCTGGACGCGCTCGACGAGCTCATCACGACCCGCACGAAGATCCTCGGACTGGTCCACGTCAGCAACGTCCTGGGGACCATCAACCCCGTGAAGGCGATCATCGCCCGGGCCCACGCCAAGGGTGTGCCCGTGGTGGTGGATGGCGCCCAGGCCGTGCCCCACCTGGCCGTGGATGTGCGCGACCTCGATGCCGACTTCTACGCCTTCAGCGGCCACAAGCTCTCGGGCCCCACGGGCATCGGCGTGCTCTACGGCAAGCTGGCCCACCTGGAGGCCATGCCCCCCTGGCAGGGCGGCGGCAGCATGATCCGCTCCGTCTCCTGGGAGAAGACCACCTACATGGCGGCGCCGGCCAAGTTCGAGGCGGGCACGCCGCCCATCGCCGCCGCCATCGGCCTGGGCGCGGCCCTCGACTATGTGAAGGGCCTCGGCCTCGACCGCATCGCCGCCCATGAACACGACCTGCTGGCCTACGCCACGACCAAGCTCACCGCCATCCCCGGCCTGCGGATCATCGGGAACGCGCAGGAGAAGGCCAGCGTCCTCTCCTTCGTGGTGGACGGCATCCACCCCCACGACATGGGCAGCCTGCTGGACGGCGAAGGTGTCGTGGTCCGCGCCGGCCACCACTGCGCCCAGCCCGTGATGACGCGCTTCAACATCCCCGCCACCACCCGCGCCTCCTTCGCCTACTTCAACACCCGCGAGGAAGTGGACATCCTGGTCTCGGCCATCCAGAAGGCCATCGAGTTGTTCAAATGAGAACGAATCACCGCCAAGACGCCAAGAACGCCAAGCAAGGCAAAGGTGCGTTTTCTTTCTTGGCGCCTTGGCGTCTTGGCGGTGGATCTTTCCTCTTTTCCCTCGGATGTATCCGATGACCGACCCCCGCGAGCTCTACCAGCA
>JAJYBX010000083.1 GCA_021778785.1 Acidobacteriota bacterium | reverse complement strand
CCTGCCCCTCAAGACCCAGGCCGCGCAGGTCTCGGCCGAGCTGTACCGCCTGAAGGGGGCCACCCGCGAGGTGGTGCTGCTGGATGGTTCCCGGCTCCTCCTGCCCGAGGGGAAGACCGCCGAGGCGGCGGCCCAGGCCTGGTTCGCCGCCGCCAAGAAGGCGGAGCGCGGCCTGGCCCGGGTGGCGGAGCTGGAGGCCGAGCTGGTCCGGGAGCGGGCGGCCTGGGCCCGGCGGCGGGAGGCGGCGGCCCTTGCGCCGGAGGCGCCCCCTGCGCGACAACCGAAGGCGGAACGGACGAGGAAGGAGCCCCGGCGCATGGACGAGCAGGCCGCGAAGCGGAAGGACGGGAAGGGCGCGGCCTTCCGCAGCGTCATGGTGGACGGCTTCGAGGTGCTGATCGGGAAGGGCGATGCCGAGAACGACCAGCTCACCTTCAAGGTGGCCGACAACCTGGATTTCTGGCTCCACGTGGCGAACCTGCCGGGCAGCCACGTCGTCATCCGCAACCCGGACAAGCTGAGCGACCTGCCGCGCCACGTCCTGGAACGCGCCGCCGAGCTGGCCGCCTACCACAGCAAGGCCCGGGATGGCGGCAAAGTGGAGGTGCATCTCGCCCGCATCGCCGACATCAGCAAGCCCCGCGGCTTCGCCCCCGGCAAGGTCATCCTCAAAAAGTGGATCGGCCTCCGCGTCTATCCCAAGCCATAGCCTCAATCGGAGACGGGGCGGAGAAGGGCAAGCGGTGTCTCGCGTATCGCCGCAGGCGATGCCGAGAGGAAGTGGATTGGCCTCCGCGTCTATCCCAAGCCATAGCCCACAGCCCACAGCCCGGGGACCGACAGCCGGGAGCTACTCCGCCTTCACGGCGAAGGGCTTGAACCCCGCCTTCTTCAGCTTCTCGGCGGTCTTGTCCATGGCGGCGCGGTCCGCGGTCTTGGCCAGGCGCACCTTCACCTGGCCCTTCTCCTTCACGGTGGTGGTGGCGAAGCCGGCGGCCTTGGCCCGGTCGGCCACCCGCTTGGCCTCGGCGGCATCGGGCGTGGCCACGAGCTGCAGGGTCCAGCGGCCGGTGGCCGGCGCGGGGGCCGCGGAGGCGTCCCTGGCCACGGGCGCGGGCGCGGTGGCGTCCACGCGAGGGGTGGGCACCAGCTTGTCGGGGCCGTCGCCCTCGAAGACCTTCAGCTGATCCACCAGGGGCTCGGGCAGGTCGCGCAGGTCCTCCTCCCCGGTGCGGACCGCGGGCCGGCGCAGGGCCGCGCTCTGCTTGCCCACCTGGACCCCCATCACGAAGGCGAGGGTCAGGAGGCCCACGCCCACACCGGCCACCCAGAGGATGGACTGGCTGGTGATGCTGATCTGGTCGCGCGGGTTCATGGGGCTACAGCCTAACGCCTTCGAAGCGGGCTGCGTACTGGGGTCCGAAGCTGCCGGGGCAGGTGACCAGCGCCCGGGCCGCGGGCTCCAGCAGGGCCGCCGCCAGGAGGGGGCCACCCGCCCCGGCGAACTCGCCCCACAGGAGCTTGGGCTGGATGGGTTCCGGCCAGCCGGGATGGGCTTGGCGGAGGGCGGTCTCCGAGGGGTCGAGGCGCGGGGAGCCGCTGCTGCCGCCGATCCAGCGGTCGGGCGGATCGCCCGCCAGGACCGCCGCGGCCGCCTCGGCCAGGGCTCCGGCCCGGGCCGGGGAAGCGTTCTCCAGGGCCGGGACGCTCGTCACGGCGGCCAGGGTGGCGCGGATGCGGGCGCCCCGGGCCTCGGCGTGTCCCCGGGTCTCCAGCAGGAAGGCCTGGGCCCCCTCGCCCGGCAGGAAGCCGCGGCCCGATCCGGCCGTGGGATCGCCGTGCCGATCCAGCAGCCGCGCCCCCCGGGCGATCTCCAGCAGCAGGGGGAAGAGGCCGTCCGTGCCCAGCACCAGGGCGGCCTCCGCCATCCCGGTGCGCAGCCAGCGGGCGGCCTGCTCCAGGGCCGCGAAGGTGGCGCATTCCCACGCCAGGAAGGTGGCGCTGGGGCCCTTGAGGCCGAAGGCCTGGGCCAGGTGCCCGCTGGCGGCATTGGCCACGCTGTTGGGGAAGAGCAGGGGCGAGGCGCCCTCGGGGCCCCGCGGGAGGTAGGGGCGGAGGAAGCCCTCGGTGGCCTCGCTGCCGCCCGTGAGCGTGCCCACGGCCACGGCGATGCGCTCGCCCAGGGGCCGCGGATCCAGCCCCGCGTCCGCGAAGGCCTGGTGGGCCGCGCCCCAGGCGAAGCGGGAGCAGCGGTCCAGACGGCGCAGCTGCATGGGGGGGATGATCCCGGCGGGGTTGAAGCCCGCGCAGGCTGCGCCCCGGCCCCGGCCCAGGGCCTCGGGCAGCTCCGCGAAGCAGGGCGCGCCCGACCGCAGGCTGGCCCGGGCGGCGTCGATCCCGTCGCCGCAGGGCAGCACCAGGCCGAGGCCCGTGAGGACGAGGTCGCCGCTCATCGCCCCTCCCAGCGGCGGAGCGCCAGGCTCACGTTGTTCCCGCCGAAGGCGAAGGCGTTGACCAGGGCGGCCCGGAGCGTCCGTTCCCTCGCCACCAGGGGCGTGCAGTCGAGATCGCACTCGGGATCGGGCTCCGCCAGGCGCAGGGTGGGGCTCACCACCTGGTCCCGCAGGGCGAGGATCGCCGTGGCGGCGCCGAAGGCCCCGGCGGCGCCCAGGGTGTGGCCGAACTGGCTCTTGGAGCTGGTGACGGACACGCGGTCCGCGGCGCTTCCCAGGGCCCGGCGGATGGCCTTGCATTCCGCGCCGTCGTTGGCGGGGGTGGCTGTGGCGTGGGCGCTCACCAGGTCCACCTCCGCGGCCTCCAGTCCGGCGGTGCGCAGGGCCATGGCCAGGGCCCGGGCGGCGCCCTCTCCCTCCGGATGCGGGGCCGTGGGATGGTGGGCGTCCATGCTGGCGCCGTAGCCCAGCACCTCGGCCAGGATGACGGCGCCCCGGGCCCGGGCGCGGTCGAGGGGCTCCAGCAGGATCTGCACGGCGCCCTCGCCGAGGTTCAGGCCGGCCCGGTCCCGGCTGAAGGGGCGGCACTTGGCGGCGTCCACCGCCTTCAGGCTGGAGAAGCCGGCGTAGGTGGCGATGCAGAGGGTCTCCGCACCGCCCGCCACGGCCAGGTCCAGCTCGCCGGCGGCGATGCGCTCCCAGGCCTGGCCCAGGGCCAGCAGGCTGGAGGAGCAGGCGTTCATCACGGTGCCTCGGGGGCCGAGCGCCCCGAGGCGCCGAGCCAGGGCCTCGGTGACGGTGCAGGGGCTCTGGGCGGCCGCCTCCGTGGCGGGGTGGGGCCGCCCGGCCAGGAGGGCCGTGAGGTAGGCCTCCGCCGACGGCAGGCCCGAGGTGCCGGCCCCCTGGAAGATGCCGATGCGGCGGGGATCGCCGGCTGGGGCGAGGCTGTCCAGGGCCTCCTCCAGGGCGCGGAGGGCCATGGCCTCGCAGCGGGTCTGGTGCCGCGCGGCGGCCAGGGGCACCTCCCCGGCGATCTGGGCCGGTTCCAGGGGCAGGTCGAGGCCCGTGAGGGGGCCCAGGCCGTCCCGGCCCGCGAGCATGGCGGACCAGGTGCCCTCCCGGTCGGCGGCCAGGGAGGACACGATGCCCAGGCCGGTGACGGCCACGCGGATCCGGCCGGCCGGGACAGGGCTCACGACCGCTTGACCATGAGGCTGGCGGCGCAGACCTCGCGGCCCTCGCAGGTGGCCGTGCCCCGCACTTTCATCAGGCCGCCGAAGGCTCCCTCGGGCGACACCTCCAGGCGCAGCCGATCGCCGGGGAGGACCGGCGCCTGGAAGCGGGCGTCCTGGATCCCGGCCAGGAACATGGCCCGGCCGTGCAGGGAGTCGGCCTCCAGGAAGCCGGCGGCCTGGGCCAGCATCTCCAGGAGCAGCACCTCCGGCAGCAGGGGGCGGTCCGGGCCGTGCCCCCGGAGGCAGGGCTCCCCGGCCGCCACCAGCTTTTCGGCCACCACGCGCACGCCGGGCTCGCGTTCGAGGATCCGGTCCACCAGCAGGAAGGGGGGGCGGTGGGGCAGATGGCCGGGGATGTCGGTCATGGCGCCTCAGGCCTTGCGGTGCTCGGCGATGAAGGCCGTGAGGGCCTCGACGGAGCGGAAGGCCTTCGTGCCCGAGGCCTCGTCCTCGATCTTCACGCCGAAGACCTGCTCGATGCCCAGCACCAGCTCCAGGGCGTCGATGGAATCCAGGCCCAGCCCCTCCCCGAAGAGCGGCGCCTGGTCCTCGATCTGGTCGGGGGTCATCCCCTCCAGCTTCAGCCGGTCGATGATCATTTCTTTGACGCGCAGCTTCAGGTCGCTCATGGAATTCCCGGCAGGTCGGTGGAATCCCCGATTCTAGCCGGAAGCTTGTGATTTAGGCACGGACCGTCGCAAGCCAAAGGGCGCTAAGCTGTCCGTTCGCGGATCCCTCCGCCCGAGTGCGCCATGGCCAACCCCGCATCGCCCTTCCTGCCGGTCCT
Source organism: Acidobacteriota bacterium (assembly GCA_021778785.1). Taxonomy (GTDB): domain Bacteria; phylum Acidobacteriota; class Holophagae; order Holophagales; family Holophagaceae; genus Geothrix. Next base: position 3,198 of record JAJYBX010000083.1, on the reverse strand, counting down.
GATCCTGTTCCTGGTCGCCGCCGTCACCGCAGCGGCCATCCTGGCCCTTTCAGGCAAGCTGCTCAACTTCCTGAAGCCGAGGAATCCCCAGGCCGCGAAGCTCACGCCCTACGAATGCGGCGTGCCCCCCCTCCAGGCCGGGGCGCGGCACAAGTATTCCGTGAAGTTCTACCTCACGGCCATGCTCTTCATCCTGTTCGACGTGGAAGCCGCCTTCCTGCTGCCCTGGGCCGTGAACTACAAGCACGCCCTCTGGACCTTCTGGGCCATGCTGAGCTTCATGGCCACCCTGCTCGTGGGCTTCATCTACGCCTGGGGCAAGGGCGCCTTCGAGTGGGAGCGCTGAGATGGCCGAGACGACCCTCAACGATGCCGTGCTGACCACCCGCCTGGACGCGGTGGTCAACTGGGGCCGGAAGAACAGCCTCTGGCCGCTGCCCTTCGGCACCGCCTGCTGCGCCATCGAGTTCATGAGCATGATGGCGTCGAAGTACGACCTGAGCCGCTTCGGCGCCGAGGCCATGCGCTTCAGCCCCCGCCAGAGCGACATGATGCTCATCCTGGGCACCGTCACCAACAAGATGGCCCCCGTGCTGCGCACCATCTACGCCCAGATGGCCGAGCCCAAGTGGGTGATCTCCGTGGGTGTCTGCGCCAGTTCGGGCGGCATGTACCGCACCTACGCCACCCTCCAGGGCGTGGACCGCATCATCCCCGTGGACGTCTATGTCCCGGGCTGCCCTCCGCGGCCCGAGAGCATGATCTACGGCGTGATGAAGCTGCAGGAGAAGATCGAGAAGGAATCCCTCTCCATGCGCAAGGACCACATCGCCCGCTTCTACGAGAGTCTGGCCCGGCAGGACGCCTGGCAGGCGGAGAAGGGGCTCACGGGCCAACAGACCATCCGCGAGATGCTGATGGACGCCGCCGGGCGCGGCGCGGGCACGATCTTCTAGGCGGGGATGGGACCATGGTGATCGAGCAGATTGATGCGCAGATGCCGGGCGTGGTCATGGACCGCCACGCCTTCCGCGGGGACCAGACCATCGTGGTGGCGAGGGAGCGGTTCCTGGCGGTGGTGGACCTCCTCCATCGCGAGGGCTTCCAGCTGCTGGTGGACCTCACGGCGGTGGATTGGCCCGAGCGGGAGCTCGACGGGAAGCCGGTGCGCTTCGACGTGGTCTACCACTGGCTCAACCTGGCCAGCCAGGAGCGGCTGCGGCTGAAGGTGCCCGTGGCCGATGGCGAGGCCGTGCCCAGCCTGGTGAGCCGCTTCAAGACCGCGGACTGGTTCGAGCGGGAGGTCTTCGACCTCTTCGGCATCCGCTTCGAGGGCCACCCCAACCTGGAGCGCCTGCTCACCTGGGAGGATTTCCCGGGCCACGCGCTGCGCAAGGACTTCCCCCTGGATGGCGGGGATCCCTTCTGCATGGAAGGCTGCACCGCCCCCTACAACCACGGCGAACGGAACTAGGCGGCCCTCATGGAATCCATCGCCCTCTCCAGGCAGCAGCTCGACGGCGATCGCATGATCGTCAACATGGGGCCCTCGCACCCCACCACCCACGGCACGCTCCACATCGTCCTGGAGCTCGAGGGCGAGACCATCGTCAAGGCCAGCCCCCGGATGGGCTACCTCCACCGCGGCGTGGAGAAGCTGGGCGAGAACCTCAGCTACCAGCAGTTCATCCCGCTGACGGACCGCCTGAACTACTGCAGCTCCATCATGAACAACGTGGGCTACGCCGGCGCCGTCGAGAAGCTCCTGGGCATCGAGATCCCGAAGCGGGCCCAGCAGATCCGCGTGATGCTCTCCGAGATCGCCCGCATCGCCGACCACATCGTGTGCGTGGGCGTGAACGCCGTGGACATCGGCGCCTTCACCGCCTTCCTCTACCTCTTCAAGCAGCGCGAGACGGCCTACGACCTCTTCGAGATGGCCGCCGGCCAGCGCCTGCACACCAGCTTCACCCGCATCGGCGGCCTCTTCCGGGACATCCCCGAGGGCTTCGTGCCCCTGGCGGAGCGCTTCCTGGTGGAGTGCGAGGCCGCCGTGGACGAGTGCGAGCGCCTGCTCACCCACAACCCCATCTGGTACGACCGGACCAAGGGCGTGGGCGCCATCACGGCCGAGGAGGCGGTGAGCTGGGGCTACACGGGCCCCTGCCTCCGCGCCGCCGGCGTGCCCCAGGACCTGCGCAAGGCCCAGCCCTACCTGGGCTACGAGACCTACGAATTCGACATCCCCGTGGGCACCACGGGCGACGTGTTCGACCGCTACCTGGTCCGCGTGGAGGAGATGCGCCAGAGCCTGCGCATCATCCGCCAGGTGCTGGACCGCCTCGAGCCGGGCCCCGTCATCGTGGACGACTACAAGGTGGCCCTGCCGCCCAAGGAGAAGGTCTACACGCGGATGGAGAGCCTCATCCACCACTTCAAGCTCATCATGCACGGCATGGAGATGCCCGTGGGCGAGGTCTACAGCGCCACCGAGGCCGCCAATGGCGAGCTGGGCTTCTACATCGTCAGCGACGGCGGCAAGAACCCCTACCGCATCCGGGTCCGTCCCCCCTGCCTGCCCATCTTCAGCAGCTTCGACACCCAGGTGAAGGGCTGCCTCATCGCCGACGCTGTCGCCGTCCTCGGCGCGATGAATGTGATCGCGGGCGAACTCGATCGCTGAGGTTCCGGACCAGCCGGCGATTCGGCTCCCGGCTATCAGGAGGCCCCACCCGGGGCCTCCTTCCCGTTTCGCCTCCGGCTCAACGGAGCCGGGACATCGCCGACGCCGTCGCCGTCCTCGGCGCGATGAATGTGATTGCGGGTGAGCTCGATCGCTGACGCGCCGAGGACGGCGTGCGGGCGAAGCCCGCGGCCGGACCCGGGGCATGAGACCAAAGCAGGGAGGCTCCAGCTCCGCGAGGCCACGGCCGAGCGGGAGCACGCAAAGCGTGCGATAGCTGGAGGGAGGCCGACCGTGCGCGGAGCGCATGACCCCGGAGGGGCGAGGCCCAGGGAGGCTCCGCCTCCGCGAGCTCGCGAGCGGGAGGGTGCTCAGGGAGCGCCCGTCAGGCGGAGGGCCGAGTCAGCGTGATTGCGGGTGAGCTCGATCGCTGAGGTTCCGGACCAGCCGGCGATTCGGCTCCCGGCTATCAGGAGGCCCCACCCGGGGCCTCCTTCCCGTTTCGCCTCCGGCTC
>JAJYBX010000082.1 GCA_021778785.1 Acidobacteriota bacterium | reverse complement strand
CCAGGGGCCCTGGCGGCAGGCCGGCGGCAGGGGCGGTCCGGGGGGCCTCCATGTCCAGGAGGTCCGTCACCGAAGGCAGGTCCGACAGGGTGAGCGCCTCCACGCCCGGCCTGGCCGCGGGGGGTGGCGCGGGGGCGGGCGCCGGGGGCTGGTCTTCCCCGAGCACATGGGTCTTGATGTGGGACAGGGCCAGCTTCGTGATGCCACGGAGGGTCTCGAAGACGCCGGATCCGTCTGCCGCCACGGACTGGAAACTGGGCAGCCCGCGGGCATTGAAGGCGGCCTCCAGTTCCTCCACCGGCACCACGTTCTTGAGGTCCCGCTTGTTCCACTGGAAGACGATGGGGATGTCCTCGACCTGGAGGCCCAGCTCCTTCAAGTTCTCCCGCAGGTTCTGGAAGCTCTCGCGGCAGGCGTCCAGCATGGCCGTCTGGCTGTCCACCACGAAGACGATGCCGTCCACGCCCTTGAGCACGAGCTTGCGGGTGCTGTTGTAGAACACCTGGCCGGGCACCGTGTAGAGCTGGAGCTTGGTCTTGAAGCCGCCCACCATGCCCACGTCCATGGGCAGCAGATCGAAGAAGAGCGTGCGGTCCGTCTCGGTGTTGAGGCTCACCATCTCGCCGCGGGCCTTCTGGCTCGTCTTGCCGTAGATGGTGTTGAGGTTGGTGGTCTTCCCGCACAGGCCCGGGCCGTAATAGACGATCTTCGCCGTCATCTGCCGCGTGGCGTGATTGAAGAAAACCATCCTTGAGTCCTCGTTCCGGGGATGGGTAAGCATAGCCCGGGCCGAAGCCCGGGCTCAATCTAAGTTCCCGTTGTTAAGAAGAATTAAGGGAGGGTCTTCAGGGCGGCCAGCACCTCCTGGGCATGTCCGGCGGGATTCACGCCCTGGAACACCTTGCGGATGACGCCCGACCGGTCCACCAGGAAGGTGGTGCGCTTGGCCCAGCCGAGCACGGGCATGCGCACGCCGTAGGCGTCGATGATCCGGTGGTCCGCATCCGCCACGAGGCGGAAGGGGAGGTGGAACTTCTCCGCGAAGGCCTTGTGGCTCGCAACATCATCGGCGCTCACCCCCAGGATCACCGCCCCGGTGGCCTGGATGGCGGCGTAGCCGTCCCGGAAGCCGCAGGCCTCCGTGGTGCAGCCGGGGGTCTCGTCCTTGGGGTAGAAGTAGAGCACCACGGGTTTGCCCTTGAAATCGGCCAGGGCGATGGGGCGTCCATCCTGATCGAGGGACTGGAAGGCCGGTGCGGGCTGGCCCGCCATGGGCATCGCGGCCCGGGCGCTGCCGGCCAGCAGGGTGAGGATGGACACGAGGGTTCCTTTCAGGAGCGGGCGCATGGGCCTCCTTTCGCTCGAAGGCGGGGATTCGCCATACTCGATCAGATGCCGCGGAAGGTCCATCCGGTTCGCGGATTCGCAGGAGCGGACGTGACGACACGGCTGGCGGTGATCCCCGGGGACGGCATCGGCCCGGAGGTGGTGGCGGAGGTCCTCCCGGTGCTGGACTGGGTCCGCGCCCGGGGCCGGGACCTGGCCTGGGGCCTCCACCCCTGGGGCGCCGAACGTTTCCTCGCCACGGGGGAGATCCTCCCCGAGGCGGCCTTCGGGGCCCTCCGCGACGGTGCGGACGGCATCCTCTTCGGGGCGGTGGGCGATCCGCGGGTGCCGGACGGACGCCACGCGGAGGGCATCCTGCTGCGCCTCCGCCGGGACCTGGAGCTCGCCGTGAACTGCCGTCCCTGCCGCCCCCTCCAGGAGGCCCACCTGCCCCTGAAGGGTGTGGCTGCGGGCCAGGTGTGGATCGAGGTCTTCCGCGAGAACACAGAGGGCCCCTACTGCCTGAAGGGCACGAGCGAGCCGGGCCGGGCCACGGACTTCGCCGAGCACACCGAGGCCGCCGTGAGGCGGCTGCTGGAGGCCGCCTTCGCCCGGGCCGCGGCGCGCGGCTGCGCCCTGACCGTGGCCCACAAGGCCAACGTCCTGAAGCACGGGCACGGCCTCTGGATGCGCGTGTTCGAGGATCTCCGGACGCTCCATCCGGCGGTGCCCGCCCGGGGGATGCACGCGGATGCCCTGCTCTGCGCCCTGGTGCAGGACCCGCGTCCCTTCGGCGTCATCGCCGCGGACAACTACCTGGGCGACCTCATCAGCGACCTGCTGGCGGCCTTCCAGGGGGGCATGGGCGTGGCCCCCTCCCTGAGCTGGGCCCCGCACCGGCCCTTCCGCTGCACGGCCCTGGCGGAGCCCGTCCACGGCTCCGCGCCGGACCTCGCAGGCCGCGACCTGGCGAACCCCACAGGCATGTTCCTCAGCACCGCCCTGCTCCTCCGCCACCTGGGCTGGGAACCGGAGGCCATGGCCCTCGAGGCGGCGGTGGCGGCCGCCCTGCGGGAAGGCGCGGCCACGCCCGATCTCGGGGGCACCCTGGGCACCCGCGCCATGGGCGCGGCCATCCGAAGCCGGCTGGAGACCTGAACCGGCGTGTTCAGCAGCTCCGCATCACACCGATGAGGAGGCCCTGGATCTCGACCCGGTCGGGGGGGTAGAGCCTCGGTTTCAGGTCGGGGTTGTGCGGCACAAGCCAGACGCCCTTCGCATCCCGCCGGAATTCCTTGAGGGTGACCTCCTCGCGGTCGAGCAGGGCCACCACGCGATCCCCGTTGCGGTATTCACCCTTCCGCTGGAGGACCACGAGATCCCCGTCCAGGATGGCGTCGTCCACCATGGAATCCCCCCGCACCCGCAGCACGAAGATTTCGTCCCGCTGGCGGTGGATGCTGTTGGGAACCTCGATGGGCAGGGCACGACTCTCCGGCAGGAGCGGGGCCCCCGCGGCCACATCGCCGCAGAAGGGGATGAGGCGCATGCTGGGGGTCCGCAGGGCCGGCGGGGCGGCCTCGGGTTCGCTGACCACCTCCCCCGGATGGGCCGCGGACACCACCAGGTTGTTGCCCTTGCCGTGGCTGCGGACGAGGAAGCCCTTGTCCATGAGGTGCTGGACATGCTTGTGGATGGTGGACACCGCGCTGGAGCCCACGCCCTTGGCGATCTCCGAGAGGGTGGGACTGCGGCCCTCCTCCTGGAGGAAGGTCCGGATGAAATTGAGCACGGCCTGCTGCCGCTTGGTGAGATCGCTGGCTTTCATGGAAACCAAGGTAGGATCCACCTTGAAGGTGGTCAATCCCTTTTTTTTCGCTTTATTTCAGACCCCTGGACCTCCCAGGGGAAAACCCGTGAATAGAACCCTCTCCCAGCCTCTGCCATACTGGCGGATGGCCTTGAGGGTCAAGCATTTGCGCCCTCCGTGTCCTCTTTCCGCCCTCTTCGACGTGCGCGTCCCGATGAGAAAGGAGTCCCATGACTGCCACCCTAGCCTCCCCTTCCGTGTCCGGAGGGGCGAAAACCCGGATCAATGATTTTTCCATCCAGGTGGCCACGGTCAACGGATCCGGTTCCCAGACGGCGAACACGGTGCTCCTGCGCGCCATCTTCCAGATGGGCGTGTTCGTGAGCGGGAAGAACCTCTTCCCCTCCAACATCGCGGGACTGCCCACCTGGTTCACGATCCGCGCCAGCGCGAAGGGCTACGTGGCCCGCAAGGCCACGAACGAGATGCTGATCCTCATGAACCCCGAGACGGCCAAGGAGGACATCGCCAAGGCCGACGCCGGCGCCCTCGTGATCTACGACGAGCCCCTGCAGCTGGACAAGCTGCGCACGGACCTCACCTACTTCCCCGTGCCCTTCCAGAAGCTGGTCACCGCCTCCTGCCCCGAGCCCAAGCTGCACAAGCTGGTGAAGAACATGATCTACGTCGGCGTGGCCGCGCGGATCCTCGGCGTGGACATGGAGGAGGCCAAGAAGGCCATCGCCAAGCAGCTGAAGGGCAAGGCCAAGGCCGTGGAGCTCAACCAGACCGCCGCCATGGCCGGCTACGACTGGGCCATGGAGAACCTCCCCGACCAGGACCACATCAAGGTCGTGCGCGACAACAAGACCCAGGGCCTCATCATCGTGGACGGCAACGAGGCCTGCGCCCTCGGCGCCCTGTTCGCCGGCGTCACCGTGGTGGGCTGGTACCCCATCACCCCCGCCTCCAGCCTGGTCGAGACCTTCATCGAGTACGCGGAGGAGTACCGGAAGGATCCCAAGACCGGCAAGTCCAACGTGGCCATCGTGCAGATGGAGGACGAGCTGGCGTCCGCGGGCGTGGTGTTCGCCGCCGGCTGGGCCGGAGCCCGGTCCATGACCTCCACCGCCGGCCCCGGCATCTCCCTCATGAGCGAGTTCATCGGCCTCGGGTACTACACGGAATGCCCGGGCGTGTTCTTCAACGTCCAGCGGACCGGGCCCAGCACGGGCCTGCCCACCCGCACCCAGCAGGCCGACATCGAGATGTGCGCCAAGGCCAGCCACGGCGACACGCTGCACATCAACCTCTATCCCGGGAACATGGAGGAGTGCTTCCAGTTCTCCTATGACGCCTTCGACCTGGCCGAGCGCTTCCAGACCCCGATCTTCGTGATGACGGATCTCGACCTCGGCATGCAGAACTGGGCCTCCAAGCCCTTCGCCTACCCTGACAAGCCCTACGACCGCGGCAAGGTCCTCGACCAGCAGCAGCTGGCCGAGATCCAGGACTGGGGCCGCTACAAGGACGTGGACGGCGACGGCATCTGCTACCGCTCCCTGCCCGGGACCCCCGGCGGCAAGGGCGCCTACTTCACCCGCGGCTCGGGCCACAACGACTACGCCCTCTATTCCGAGAAGCCCGAGGACTATGTCGCCGTGGTGGACCGCCTCCGGAAGAAGTACGAGACCGCCAAGTCCTACGTGCCCGCGCCGGTCTTCCGGAACCTGGGCTCCGACAAGGGCATTCTCGCCTTCGGCTCCAGCGATCCCGCGGTGGTCGAGGCCCAGGACATCCTCGCCGAGAAGGGCCTGAAGACCGATTACCTGCGCCTGCGCGCCCTGCCCTTCACCGCCGAGGTGGATGCCTACGTGAAGGCGAAGCAGGTGGTCTACGTGGTCGAGCAGAACCGCGACGGGCAGATGACCAACCTGCTCCGCGAGTTCTATCCGGAGCACGCCACGAAGTTCAAGAACGTCCTGCACTACGACGGCCTCGCCATCGACGCGAAGTGCATCGTGGATCAGATCAACGCGTTCGAGCAGAAGTAGAGAGGAGCCCGACATGTCCACCGCCACCCCTTCCGCTCCCACCAACAAGCTCGGCATGACCAAGCAGGACTACGTGGGCTCCAAGTCCACCCTCTGTGCCGGCTGCGGCCACGACAGCATCACCGGCCAGATCATCAATGCCGCCTTCGAGTCCAGCATCGAGGGCCACCGGGTCGCCAAGTACTCCGGCATCGGCTGCTCCTCCAAGACCCCGGCCTACTTCCTGAATCAGGGCTGGGGCTTCAACAGCGTGCATGGCCGCATGCCCGCCATCGCCACCGGCGCCTCCCTGGCCAACCGCAGCCTCATCAACATCGGCGTCTCCGGCGACGGGGATTCCATGTCCATCGGCACCGGCCAGTTCGTCCATGCCGTCCGGCGCAACGTCCCGATGATCTACATCATCGAGGACAACGGCGTCTACGGGCTCACCAAGGGCCAGTTCTCCGCCACCGCGGACAAGGGATCCCACCTCAAGTCCGGCGCCGTGAACAACCTTCCCCCCATCGACCCCTGCACCCTGGCCATCGAGCTGGGCTGCGGCTTCGTGGCGCGGTCCTTCTCCGGCAACCCCAAGCAGCTGAATGCCATCCTCAAGGCCGCCTTCGCCTACGACGGCACCTCGGTGATCGACGTCATCAGCCCCTGCGTCACCTTCAACAACCACGACGCCTCGACGCGTTCCTACAAGCATGTCAAGGACCACGACTTCCCCCTCCACGACCTGGGCTTCATCCAGTACTCCGAGGTCGAGGACGTGGAGATCGCCGCCGGCGAGACGGAGATCGTGACCTTCCCCGACGGCTCCAAGGTGGCCATCAAGGCCATCCATGAGGGCTACGACCCCACGGACCGCTACACGGCCATGAAGGCCATCCACGAGTCCATGCAGAAGGGCGAGTTCCTCACCGGCCTGCTCTACATCAACCCCCAGAACGCGCCCCTCCCCGAGGTGCTGAACCTCGTGGACGAACCCCTCGTGAGCCTGTCCGAATCCGCCGTGAAGCCCAGCGCAGAGGTGCTGGCGGCGATCATGGAGACGCTGAAGTAGGATGCTGCGCCTCCCCAGCGACGGCCGCCCCCCGGGGCGGCCGTCCCGCGTACGGGCCAGCATTGACGGCCGGCCGCGGCCAGATACACTGGAGATTCGTGGGCCTGTAGCTCAGCTGGGAGAGCGCCGCGTTCGCAATGCGGAGGTCGTCAGTTCGATCCTGATCAGGTCCACCAGCCACGCATGAACGGCGGTCTCCGGGCCGCCGTTCCTCTTTCGCGGGCCGCCGCCGGCCCCGGATGCCAGGACCCCACCCTGGGGATCGGAGCCTTCACCTCCGCCGGCCCGTTCTCCGGTTCGCGACCCCGACTCTGATTTCCCCGGGGGACGGTCCCGGGGCAGATCCAGTTCGCGAGATCGTGTCTAAATCATTTTGGTGCTTTTTTTATTGAAATTGATCGCTCGATCAATCAAATTCAGACCATGGCCGTGACGCCGCCTCCCCCCCTCGTCCAGGAAACGACCCAGGCCCTCCTGGAAGCGGCCATCTTCTGCTTCGCGGAGAAGGGCTTCGAGGGGGCCAGCATCCGGGACATCGCCCAGCGGGCCGGCCGGCACGTCTCGCTCATCGGCTACCACTTCGGGAACAAGGACGGCCTCTACCTCGAGTGCTTCAAGTACATCTTCACCCGCTACCCCAGGACCGCCCTCGCCCCCGAGCACTGCGACCCCGTGGCCATCCATGGCGACCGCCACCGGGCCGCGCGGGCCCTGAAGGCCATCATCCTCGGCATCATGACCGACCTGTTCGACGGGGCCGATGAGCCCCTGAAGCGGGCCTCCATCCGGCTGTTCACGATGGAGATGCAGTCCCCGCGGCCCCTCCTCCACGCGCTCTACCAGGAGCGCCTCACGGAGTCCGTCCAGCTCCTCAAGGCCTGCCTCGGCGCCTTGAGGCCGGACCTTCCCGAGGCCGAGGCCGCCTTCCTGGGACAGTGCATCCAGGGGCAGTGCCTGATCCACCGCCTGGCCACCGGCATGAACGCCCTGCTCTGGGCCTCGGAGCTTCCGGCCACCGATCCGGCGGCCCTGGCGGACCGCCTCGCGGCCTTCGCCCTGAGGGGCCTCGGCTATGCAGGGCCGGCGGGCCCCTGAGGTCCCCCCTGTCCGCGGCAGATCGGGAACCTATCCTGGACTGCCGCTCCGAGCCCTACCGCCCTCCACGCGTTCCACCCCCGACCCTTCACGGAGCCTCCCCATGCAGACCCCCACTCGAGGCGGAATGATCTCCCTTGTCGGCGCCCTCGTGGCCGGCGCCATGATGACCGGCTGCGACAAGAAGGAGCCGGCCAGGGCCACCCCGGAAGTGGGGGTGATGGTGGTCCAGGCCCAGCGGGCGGTCCTGACCTCCGAACTCCCGGGCCGCGTCTCCGCCCTCCAGGTGGCCGAGGTGCACCCGCAGGTGAACGGCATCATCCAGAAGCGCCTCTTCACGGAGGGCGGCAACGTGAAG
>JAJYBX010000081.1 GCA_021778785.1 Acidobacteriota bacterium | reverse complement strand
ACATGCGCCATACCCGCTTCGTTCCGCCCTCCCGGCCTGCCCTGTGGATGGCGCCCCTGGTCCTGGCGCTCACCGCCGGCGGGGGGCTGGGCTGCTTCCGCGCCACCGGTGTCACCCGTCCCAACCTCGCGGTTGAGGAGATTCCGCAGGAGGGCGGCGACCGGGTGGGTGGCCTGAAATCGACCGCGGGACCTGGCGACTTCTACCTGGGCAACGACTACGTCCAGCTGGCCATCGATGGCGCGGCCTTCGGCGACCAGCCGGGGCAGCTCGGCGCGGCTTCCGGGGGCTCCGTCCTGGACATCGGCACCATCTCCCTGGACCAGAGCTTCAAGCGGGTCTCCATGCCGGATGACATGCTGGGGCGCCTCGGACCGGTGGCGAACCAGGACCCGGACCTGCCGCTGGTCTTCGACCGGTACCTGCCCGGGAAGGCCACGAACCTGGTGTTCCTGGACATGCACGGCTCCCTGCTGGACCCCAAGGGCAAGCTCGGCGCCACGCTGGACGCCCAGGGCCGGGTCGTGGGCCTGGACGTGACCCACCGCATCTCCCTCGGGACCCGGGACACCTACTTCACGCTGGAGACGACGGTCACCAACCACTCGGGCGCCACCCTCCCCATCGAGAACCTGGGGGACTACCTCTCCCAGCGGGGCGGCGGCTACCGGTTCGTGGTGCCCGCCACGAAGGCCTACGATGGCACCCAGGTCACCTCCTGGGGCGTGGAGATCCCTGGCTCGGACTTCGCCAATCCCCTGACCACCAGCGTCCAGGCCCCGATGGTCGCCCTGACCTCCACGGAGTCCTCGGGAACCACCTACGACGACCACAGCGGCTTCGGCATCCTGCCGGTGGATACGGACCAGGTCCTGGTGACCTCCGATCCCCAGCATGTCCTGGCCCAGGACCGGCCGGTCTTCCCGGCGCGCCTGGTGGTGGGCGGCCCCGCGGTCGCCAGCCTGGCGGATGGCCAGAGCCTGACCTACCGCCGCCGGATCTACGTGACCGGAGGCCCCAGCTTCTACACCAGCACCTCGGGGAACGTGGCCAAGCCGACGCCTTCCAACGCGCTGTTCAACTCGATGGCGGTCGCCCGCACCGGCCTCCGGGGAGGCGATCTCGGGTACGTGGCCTTCAATTCCTTCGGGACCGCCACCCTGGGCGGGCCGCTCCAGACGGAATTCCGGGTCGAGCGCTATCTCGGGAGCGCGGCCGATGCCAGCACCGATGCCAACCCGGCGAACTGGAGCCTGGAGCGTGTGGAGTGGCGCGAAAAGGGGGATGCCCCCTCCTCCGCCTCCACCGTCCAGATGTTCCTGCCCGCCGTGGCGGATCCGAATGTCTCGGGGCAGACCCAGCGGTACCGCCTTACGGCCACGAACCGGAACCAGAGCGCGACCATCTACACCGCCACGAACACCCTCAACACGTCCCGCCCCAACGTGGCGACGCCCATCCAGCCCTCCAAGGACCAGGCTTGGAACCTGGCGGAGTCCCTGGCGCCGGAACGGTTCGACGTCATCGATTCCGCTGGCAACGTCATCGCCCAGAAGCAGTCCCTGCACTCCTTCACGTCGCGCGAGGCCGGTTCGACCGCCTATGACGGCCTCCAGCCCCTCCGCATCACCTTCGCGGGGATCGGCGGCACGGCGGACCCCGACATGCAGCGCACCCGCAAGGTCTCGAGCTATTTCGAGCCCATCTACAAGGGGAAGGCGGTCACGGGCGGGAACGTGGGCTCCTACCAGTACCAGGCCGGCAACCAGGCCTTCGGGACTTCTTTCGCCTACACCTTCTCTCCCCTCAGCAGCTTCTTCGCCACCGGCGACTACCTGGCCTATGGCACCCGCGGGCCCCTGTCCTTCCTGGACACGATCCCCGTCTCGGCCTTCGATGGGCAGACCTATACCAGCCACATGTTCGTGGTGGTGAAGGCCAGCCTGCCCACGGGTTGGACCAGCTTCGACCTGCCGGGGCCCACCCAGGCCACCACCGGCGGCTTCAATCCTGGCGAGATGCTCAGCTCCGCCCTGGCCGAGGGTGTCCAGGTCGTCGCCCGCACCGAGCAGGACGAGCAGACAGATCCCACCGCGCTCCGTTCAGAATTCCGGGCCGAGTTCGACACCAACAACACGAGCCTCTCGGATGCCCAGCGGGACGCCATCGGGAATGATCCGTTCGTCGTGGGGGCCCGCAGTTCCGTCCTGTCGGACGGGACGGTCACGGCCCTCTTCACCCCTCCCCCGACCACGGCCCGTTCCGGTGGCGCCCTCCCCTCGACGGGCTGGACGCTGGCTGACTTCCTCACGCAGGCCCAGGGCGGCTTCAACGTGATCGAACGTCCCCGGGGACCCCAGGGCCTGTTCACGGTGCGGGGCTTCGACCCGGCCGTGGCGCTGGGCACGGGGACCAATGCCTGGTGGACCCAGACGGGCCCCGTCTCCCTCGGCAAGCGCGAAGGCGATTTCGACGCCATCGAACTCCTCCGCGGCGAATACTCCGATGCCAGCGGCAACCCGCTGCCCCTGACGGACCCGGCCAACGCCACCGCCTGGTTCAACGAGTTCCTGACCGTCCGCAACGACTGGTTCGGTCTGATCAGCCAGCAGGCCCCAGGGAGCTTCACCAAGGGGCTGGGCCTTTCCTCCGCCCGTTACAGCCTCGATACGCCCGTGGGATTGGCCCGCACCTACCTGAACCTGGCCAGCGCCACCCTGAACCAGGATGATCTGAGCCCCGTGTTGAAGGCTCTCCAGTCCGGTGCCGCGGTGGCCTCCACCGGCCCCCTCCTGGATGTCTCGGTGAACGGCGTCGGTCCCGGCGGCCTGGTGGCGGGCCCCGCGGCCACGGTCACGCTCGCCGTCAACCTCTATGCGCCGGACTGGGTCCCCGTGGACGAGGTCCGCGTGGTGGTGAACGGCGTGGTGCAGACCCTCCCCATCGCCAGCTTCACAGCCTCCACCACCGATTCGCGCCTGCGCACGGCCACCGCGACCCTCACCATGCCCACCGGGAAGGACGCCTGGATCGTCGTGGAGGGGGGCGTGCCGCTCACCACCACGGGCGCCTACGCCCCTGGCACCCCCTGGGCCAAGATCATGAAGGGCATCTACCCCATCGCCATCACGAACCCCATCTTTGTGGACGTGACGGGGGGCGGGTACACTCCTCCTTTCCCCTGAGAGAGGGAGTGCCCTGATGGCCGACTGGCTCCCGGAACGGCTTCCGGAGGACATTGACGCGGAACGGTCCTTCCTGGCCACCTGCTGCGCCCCCGGCGCGGAGATGCTGGCCGCGGAGGTGGTCTTCACGCTGTCCGAGGAGGACTTCGTCCACCCGGCCCACCGGGCGGTGTTCCGGGCCCTCCGGAGGCTGATCGAAGCCCAGGTCGAGGTCAATTCCCTCACCCTGAAGGATGCCCTCGACCAGGACGACAGCCTGAACCGGGTGGGCGGCTATCCGGGCCTGGTGGAACTCCTGGCCGGCGAGGACGTGGGCCGCCCCCAGGTGCTGGCGGACCTCATCCGGCGGAAGGCCAAACTGCGGCGCCTGGTCCACCTGGGGGCCCAACTCGTACGCCAGGCGGCCGAGGAGGAGGAGGCGCCGGAGCTGCTGATGGACCAGACGGCCCAGAGCCTCTTCCACCTGGCCCAGGGGGATGCGAAGGCCCGGGGTCTGTTGTCCATCGGGGCGGTGGCGGACGATGCCATGGAACGCCTCCAGGACCGCCTGGAGGGCCGGCTGTCCCCGGGCATCCGGGTGGGCTTCACCCGGTTCGACGAACTGACCCAGGGGTTCCAGCCCGGCAACCTCATCGTGCTGGCGGCGCGGCCCGGCATCGGCAAGACCGCCCTCGCCCTGAACTGGATCCTCCGTTCGGCCATGGGTCGGGACGGCCGCGATGGCCACTGCGGGGCCTTCTTCAGCCTGGAGATGAGCCACGAGGAAGTCTTCATGCGGCTTCTCTCCGCCTACAGCCAGACCAACATGAAGGACATCCAGGCGGGCCGCGCTGCGGGCCGCATGCAGGATCTGCTGAAGGCCCGGGATGAGCTGGCGACCCTGCCGCTCTTCATCTGCGACCAGGCCTCCATCACCGTGCCCCAGATCCAGAACATGGTCCTCAAGCAGGGGAGCCAGAGCAACCGGCGGATCGAGTTCGTGATCGTGGACTACCTCCAGCTGCTCAGCAGCCCCGAGGGCAGCCGCGGCGCCAAGCAGAATGAGGCGGTCCGCATCGGCGAGATCAGCCGCGGCCTGAAGCTGATGGCCAAGGATTTCGGCATCCCCGTGGTGGTGCTCTCCCAGCTCAACCGCGAAGTGGAGCATCGCACGGGCGGCCGGCCCCAGCTCTCGGACCTTCGCGATTCCGGCGCCATCGAGCAGGACGCCGACATGGTCGCCTTCATCCACCGGAAGATGGTCGCCTCCGCCGCCGACGAGGACCCCGATCCGTCCGCGGAACTGATCGTGGCCAAGCACCGCAACGGCCCCACGGCCATCATCCAGCTGCACTTCCAGGGTGAGCACGCCACCTACCGGGAGATGGTGCGCGAGACCGGCGGCTACGCCTGAACGGAGAAGCGGCCCTCCGGCCGCTTCTCCGTCAGCCCGCTTCGCGGGTGACTGCTACTCCAGCCCGAAGGTGGAGTTCTCCAGCTCCTTCTTTACGAAGGCCATGAACAGATCGCCGGTGGCGCCGTCGATGGGGGGCCCCCCTCCGCGAGGCCGGAGGCCGAACGGGAGCGAGCCCCAGTGGGGCTCGCGATCGGGGGCTGCCAAATGCGGCGTGCGCGCCAGCGAAGCGCGCGCTCAGCCGCGGAGGATCAGCGACTATTCCAGCCCGAAAGTGGAGTTCTCCAGCTCCTTTTTGACGAAGGCCATGAACAGATCACCGGTGGCGCCGTCGATGATCCGGTGGTCGAAGCCGAGGCTGGAGAACATGATCTGGCGGATGGCGATGAAGTCGGTGCCATCGGGACCGGTGACCACGACGGGGCGCTTCACGATGGCACCCACCCCCTGGATGGCCACCTGGGGCTGGTTGATGATGGGCAGGCCGAAGGTGTCGCCATAGACGCCGGGGTTGGTGATGGTGAAGGTGCCGCCGCTGATCTCGTCGGGCTTGAGCTGTTTGGTGCGGGCGCGCTCGGCGAGGTCGTTCAGGCTGCGGGCCAGGCCGCCCAGGTTCATCATGTCGGCGTTCTTCACCACGGGCACGATCAGGCCCCAGTCCAGGCTCACGGCGATGCCCAGGTTGATGTCCTGCTTGTAGATGACGTTGTCGCCGTCCACGGAGGTGTTGGCCACGGGGTAGGCGCGGAGCGCCTTGCAGGCCGCCATCATGATGAAGGGCATGAAGGAGAGCTTGGTGCCGAACTGTTCCTCGAAGGCCTTCTTGTGCTTGTTGCGCAGCTTGGCCACGTGGGTCATGTCGATCTCGAAGACCGTGTAGACGTGGGCCGAAGTGCGGCGGCTCGCCACCATGTTGTCGGCGATGATCTTCCGCATGCGGCTCATGGGCTCGACCTTCACCCGTTCGCCGGCCGCGAAGGCGGGCACGGCGGGCGCCGGCGCCACGGCCAGGGCGGGCATGAGCCCCAGCGTGGGCGCGGAGGGATCATGCACGGCGGGCAGCGCGGGGGCGATGGTCGCGGACGCGGTGGCGCCCTTGGCCAGGTGGGCCTCCAGGTCCTCCTTGGTCACCCGGCCCGCCTGGCCGGTGCCGGACACGCGGGCGAGATCCACACCGTGCTGGCGGGCCATCTCGCGCACGAGGGGGCTGCTCTTGGTCTTGAGGCGGCCCTCAAGGCTGTTGTCGTCCTCCACGCCCATGGGGTGGACAGCCGCCGCCAGGGGAGCCGCCGCCGGGGCGGCGGCGAGCGCCTTGGCCGGGGCCGCTGCGGCGCCCGCCGGCTTCTCGGAGGCGTCGCCGATGCGGGCCACCACGGCGCCCACGGGCACGGTGGTGTTCACGTCCACGAGGATCTCCAGGAGGGTCCCCGCGGCTGGCGCCGGGATCTCCGCGTCCACCTTGTCCGTGCTGATCTCGTAGAGCGTCTCGTCCTTGGCGATGGTGTCACCGACCTTCTTGTGCCACTTCAGCACGGTGGCTTCGGCGATGCTTTCGCCCATCTGGGGCATGATGACGTCAAAGGCCATGGGTGGCTCCTATGAGGGCAGGGGAGGGGTCGACAGGTGGTGGGACGTGGCCTGCTGGAAGGCGTGGGCCGCCTCGAGGAGGGCCACATCCTCCAGGGCGGGACCGATGAGCTGCAGGCCCACCGGGAGCCCCTCGGCGAAGCCGGCGGGCATGGACAGGCACGGGAGGGCGGCCAGGGACGTGGTGACCGTGAACACATCCGCAAGATACATCGACAGGGGATCGCTGGTCTTGGCTTCCAGGGGGAAGGCGGTCGTGGGGCTCACGGGGGTGGCGAGGAGGTCCACGCGCTGGAAGGCGGCCTCGAAGTCGCGGGCGATGAGGGTCCGGGCACGGAGGGCCTTGAGGTAGAAGGCCTCGTACCAGCCCCTGGAGAGGCAGAAGGTCCCGAGCAGGATCCGCCGCTTGGCCTCTTCACCGAGACCGCGGTCCCTGGTGCCGGAGATCATCTCCGCCAGGTCCAGGCCTTCGCCGGGGGCCCGGAAGCCGTAGCGCACGCCGTCGAAGCGGCTGAGGTTGCTCGACACCTCGCTGGTGCAGACGAGGTAGTAGGTGTCGATGGCGTAGCGGGTGTGGGGGAGGGAGACCTCCACCAGCTCGGCCCCGAGGGCGGTGAGTTGATCCAGCGAGGCGTCGAGGACGGTCCGCACGGCGGGATCCAGCCCCGGGTCCCAGTACTCGGCGGGCAGGCCGATCCGCTTCCCCTTGAGTTCGGCGGGACGGAGTGGGAAGAGGTCCCCGGTCCGGGGCAGATCCAGGGAGGTGCTGTCCATGGGGTCGCGGCCGGCCATCACCTGGAGGGCAGCCGCCACGTCCGCGGCGGAGGCCCCCACAGGGCCCACCTGGTCCAGGCTGGAGGCCATGGCCGTGAGCCCGTACCGGCTCAGGACCCCATAGGTGGGGCGGAGTGCGGTGACGTTGCAGAAGCTGGCGGGCAGGCGGACCGATCCCCCCGTGTCGCTGCCGAGGGCCAGGGGGGCGTAGCCGGCGGCCACGGCGACGATGGGGCCGGAGCTGCTGCCACCGGGCACCCGCGTGCGGTCCCAGGGATTGAGGGTGGGGCCGAAGGCGCTGTATTCGCCGCTGGAGCCCATGGCGAACTCGTCCATGTTCGCCTTGGCGACGGGGATGGCACCTGCGGTCAGGAGGCGGGACACGACGGTGGCATCGTAGGGCGCCGAATAACCTTTCAGCGCCCTGGAGCCGGATGTGGCCGGCACACCGGCCCAGGCGAGGTTGTCCTTGAGGACCACCGGCAGGCCGAGGACGGGGGTCCGTTCGCCATTCCGGAGCCGCCGGTCCGCCTCCCGCGCCAGATCCAGGCTCCGTGGGGTATCGGTGGCCAACACGGCGTTGAGCAGGCCGTCCCGGACCTGGATCCGCTCCAGCGCCTGCCGGACCAGGAATTCGGCTGAGAGGTCGCCAGCATCCAGTCTGCCGCGCCAATCCATCGCCGTGCCCAAGGCCATTCCGTCTCCCCGAACCTTCTACTCTGCCAGCAGGCAGGGTCGCATTCCATCCTGGGTGGGGGCC
>JAJYBX010000080.1 GCA_021778785.1 Acidobacteriota bacterium | reverse complement strand
CGTTCAGGTAGTGGAAGGGCGCCTGCCGCCGCTCCACACCGACGATCCGGCTCCAGTGGTGCCGCCGTTCGAGGGTCTCGGCCATGATCCACCTCCGGCCTGATCCGAAGATAGGCTCACGGGTTTGTCACGCCATGGCCCGGGGGGTCTTGTGGATCGGGCCGGAAGGAGGATCCTTGGAACGCCACCTGTCCAGCGCTCAAGGGAGGTCGAGTGGGCCTGAAGGCCCTGTTGGTCTATCCGGAAATGCCGCCCACCTACTGGAGCCTGAGGTACGCGCTGCCTTTCATCGGCAAGAAGGCCGTCTTCCCGCCCCTGGGCCTGCTCACCGTGGCCGCCATGCTCCCGGAGACCGTCGAGCCCACCCTCGTGGACCTGAACCTGGAGCCGCTGTCCGAAGCCCAGGTGGCCGACGCCGACCTCGTATTCATCTCCGCCATGATCGTCCAGAAGGCGTCCTTCGAACGGGTGGTGCGGCTCTGCAATGCCCTCGGGGTCCCGGTGGTGGCCGGCGGGCCCTACCCCACCAGCTGTCATGAGGAGATCCAGGGCGTGGACCACTTCGTGCTCAACGAGGCGGAAGTCACGCTGCCCCGCTTCCTGGAGGACTTCGCGCGCGGCGGGGCCGGCCCCTGCTACACCAGTCCCGAGCATCCCGACCTCGCCCGCACGCCGCCGCCCAGGTTCGACCTGGTGCGCGGGAAGGGCTACGCCCAGATGGCCATCCAGTACTCGCGGGGCTGCCCCCACCATTGCGAATTCTGCGACATCATCGAGCTTTTCGGACGCCGGCCGCGCACCAAGTCTCCCGCGCAGCTCCTGCTCGAGATGGACCAGCTCTATGAGGAGGGCTGGCGGGGCTCCCTCTTCCTGGTGGACGACAACTTCATCGGCAATCGCCGCGAGGTGAAGGCCCTGCTCCCCGAACTGGCCCGCTGGCAACAGGCGCGGCACCATCCCTTCTCCCTGTTCACCGAGGCGAGCCTCGATCTGGCGGAGGATGAGGACCTGATGGACCTGATGGTCCAGGCCGGGTTCAACATGGTGTTCATGGGGCTCGAGACGCCCGATCTCTGCACGCTCAAGGCGGCGGGCAAGCAGCAGAACCTCAAGGCCGACATGCTCGCCAGCGTCCGGAAGATCCAGCGGAAGGGCATGGAGGTCGCCGGCGGCTTCATCGTGGGCTTCGACAGCGATGCGGAGGACATCTTCGAGCGCCAGATCCGGTTCATCCAGGAGGCCGGCATCCCCACGGCCATGGTGGGCCTCCTCACGGCTCTGCCCAGGACCCAGCTCCACCGGCGCCTGCAGGCGGAGGGACGCCTCACGGATGAGACCGGCGGCGGGAACAACACCCACGACCTGCGCCTCAACTTCCTGCCACGGATGGAGGCGACGAAGCTGATCGAAGGCTACAAGCGGATCCTCGCGGAGATCTACCGGCCGGACCGCTACTTCGAGCGCTGCCTCCGCCTCCTGAAGAACCTGAAGCGGCACCGCATGTCGGGCCGGCGGATCCGCCTCACCGAGCTCCGCGCCTTCACCCTGTCGCTGGTCCGGCAGACCTTCTCCGGCTATGGCTGGGCCTATTGGAAGTACCTGGTGAAGGGGGTCCTCGCCCGCCCGCGCCTGGTCACGGAGACGGTGACCATGGCCGTGAAGGGGCACCACTTCTTCCAGATGACCCGGGGGGTGCTGGAACTCGACCGGTTCAAGGCCACTCTGGACACTTGGGCCCAGGCCTTCGAGGCCCGGCTCCGCGGGCTCAGGGACCAGGGGCGTTTGACCGGACTCGCCGACGCGCAGGCGTACCGTGACCGCCTCCTCCGCCGGATGCATGCCCGCTACCGGAGCCTCCACAAGGATTTCCGCGCCTTCGCCGACGACGCCGTGGACGCCTTCCAGGCCACCCTGGACGAGCAGTTCCGCCGGTTCACCCGGGAGGCCGCGATCCTCCGGTGACCCAAAAAAAAGAGGCGGGGGACGATCCCCCCGCCTCTTCAGGACTGGCGTTCGACGGACTACTTGACGAGCCCGAGCTGGCGGACGGCCTGGCGCTCCTCTTCGAGCTCCTTGGCGGTGGCGTCGATCTTGGCGCGGCTGAAATCGTTGATGTCCAGACCCTTGACCATCTCGACCTGGCCGTTCTTCACGGTGACGGGGTAGCCGAAGACCAGGCCCTCGGGCACGCCGTAGCTGCCGTCGGAGGGGAAGGCCATGCTGGTCCAGTCGCCCTCGGGGGTGCCCAGGGCCCAGGAGCGCATGTGGTCGATGGCGGCGTTGGCGGCGCTGGCGGCGCTGCTGAGGCCGCGGGCCTCGATGATGGCCGCGCCGCGCTTGGCGACGGTGGGGATGAAGGTCTTCTCGTACCACTCGTGGTCATTGACGAGGGCGTGGGCGTTCTTGCCCTCCACCTCGGCGTGGTAGAGATCGGGGAACTGGGTGGTGCTGTGGTTGCCCCAGATGGTCATCTTCTTGATGGCGGTGACGGGCTTGCCGGTCTTCTCCGCGAGCTGGGAGATGGCGCGGTTGTGGTCCAGGCGCACCATGGCGTGGAACTGGGCGGGCTTGAGCTTGGGGGCGTTCGACAGCGCGATCAGGGCATTGGTGTTGGCGGGGTTGCCCACCACCAGCACCTTGACGTTGCGGCTGGCCACTTCGCTCAGGGCATGGCCCTGGGGCTTGAAGATGCCGCCGTTCGCGGAGAGGAGGTCGCTGCGCTCCATGCCGGCCTTGCGCGGCAGGGCGCCCACGAGCAGCGCGTAGTCCGCGTCCTTGAAGGCGACCATGGGATCGTCGGAGGTGGTGATGCCCGCCAGGAGGGGGAAGGCGCAGTCCTTGAGCTCCATGACCACGCCCTGGAGGGCCTTGAGGGCCGGGGTGATCTCGAGGAGCTGGAGGATCACCGGCTGGTCCTCGCCGAGCATCGCGCCGCTGGCGATGCGGAAGAGCAGGCTGTATCCGATCTGGCCGGCTGCGCCGGTGACGGCCACGCGAACGGGAGTCTTCATAACCGGGTTCCTCCATCAGAGAGGATCATCCTATCGCCTTTGATCTGGCGGCCGGGGTCCGAAAGTCACAAAAACTCGCATGGTTGCAGCCTCCGGCGCACTGGCAGGATCCCGGGTAGGATGGAGGCCCCGATAGCCATGCCGATGTTCCGCCTCCTCCGCTCCCTGCGAGCCCTGTCCAGCGTCCTTCTCGCCTGCGCCTTCCTCGGCGCCGTGGGGATTCCGCGCTCCGGGCGCATGGCCTTCCGCGCCTACGGCTCCCAGGAGGGCCTGCTCCATTCCAGCATCACGACCCTGGCCCAGGACTCCGCAGGTTTCCTCTGGGTAGGAACGGAGGGCGGAGCCTACCAGTTCGACGGCACGACCTTCCGCCTCTGGTCGCTGGAGGAGGGCCTCCCCGCGGCCTGGGTGCGGGCCTTCGCCCCGGAGCCGGAGGGCCGCCTCTGGATCGGGACCCGCGCGGGGCTGTGTCTCCTCGACCGGGACGGCCGCATCCATCGGCTCGCTGCAGATCAGGTGCTGGCCAAGGCCCGGATCCATGCGCTGCTGGAGGATCGCGGCGGCCGTCTCTGGGTGGCCTCCGAGTCGGGCCTCTTCTGGGAGGAGAGTCCCGGGCGGTTCGCGCCCGTGCCCGGCTGGCCGGCGGGTCCGGCCTTCTCCCTGGCCCAGGGCCCCGATGGCGTCTGGGCCGGCGGTACCGCCACCGTGCGCCACCTCGACACCTCGGGCGCCTGGTCCGCCCTGGGGCTCAGGGAGGGCGTCCCCGCTGAGCCCGTGAAGGCCCTGCTCCTGGACCGGGCCGGAACCCTGTGGCTCCGCACGCCCTCGACGATCCGGAGGCTCCTGGCCGGCACCCGGACCTTCGGCCCGCTCCCCGGGAAGCTGCCGCCCCTGGCCGTCAGCTTCTACGAGGAGTCCCTGGTGCCCGACGGAGGGTCCGGCTTCTTCGTGCCCACCGCCAAGGGCCTGCTCCAGGTGGACGCCACGGGCCAGTGGCGGCTGATCGACGCCAGCCGGGGCCTGCCCCTGGGGTGGGCCAACCAGGCCCTGGTGGACCGGGACGGCAACCTCTGGGTGGCCAGCCAGGGCCTCCACCGCCTGATGGGCAGCGCGAGCTGGGAGAACTTCACCCAGCTGGACGGCCTGCCCGCGGACAACACCTGGGGCATCCTCCGCGACCACGCCGGCGTCCTCTGGGTGGATACCAGCGACGGCCTGGCCCGCATGGGACCGAAGGGACCGGAGCCCTTCCCCGGGGCCCAGGGTCTCGTCTGCTACGCCCTGACCGAGGCTCCGGACGGCTCGGTCTGGGGCGGCGGCGAGCATCCCTTCCTCGTCCGCATCGATCCCGGACGCACCCGCATCGAGCGGATCCCCCTGCCCGCCTCGCCCTCCCTCTGGATCCCCGTGGCCCTGCGCTGGGACGGTCCGGACTCGCTGTGGATCGGCACCTCGAACGCGGGCCTCCAGCACATGGTCCGCCGCGGCGGCCGGTGGACCTTCGAGCAGGCGGACATCCCCGGCCTCCCGGCCCAGGGCCAGGTGACGACCGTCCAGCCGGACGCCCACGGCCGGCTGTGGGCCACCGGTGAGCACGGGCTCGCCCGCCTGGACGGCACCCGCTGGCGCACGTGGGGCCAGGACATCGGCCTCAAGCCCGCCCCGGTCTGGGCCATGGCCACCCTGCCCGACGGCACGGCCTGGATCGCCTACCTGGAGCCCATGGGTCTCACCCATGTGGACCTCAACGGCGAGGTCCCCCGGGTGCTGGGTCATCTCGGCCGGCCCCAGGGACTCGCCAGCGACAGCGTGTACAGCCTGGCCGCGGACGCCCAGGGCCGTCTCTGGGTGGGCGGCCCCCGGGGCGTCCAGCGGGTGGACTCCCGCGGCCTCCGGCTCTTCAAGCGGGCGGACGGCCTGGTCGGCACGGACTGCAACCCCTTCAGCACCTGGGTGGACCCCAACGGAGACATCTGGTTCGGCACCACGACGGGCCTCCTGCACCACATCCCGGGCCTGGGGCACGCCGCCGTACCGCTCTCGGCCCCGCTGATCACGAGCCTCCGGCTTGGCCGCCTGGACTGGCATCGGACCATCCGGGGGGCCTGGGTGCTGGATGACGTCCCCTCCTCGGACCGGACGCTGTCGGTGCGGTTCAGCTCCCTGGCCTTCGAATACGAGGGCAGGCTGCGCTACCAGACCCGCATGATCGGGCTTGGCGAGGACTGGATGGACACGGACGTCCGGGAGGCCCGCTACCCGGCCCTGGCGCCCGGGAACTACCGCCTGGAGGTGCGCACCCTGCTCGATGGCGACGGGGCGGGTCCCGTCACCTCGGTCCAGTTCCGCATCCTCCCCCCCTGGTGGCAGCGGTGGTGGGCCTGGATCCTCTGGCTGGGCGTCGTCGGCGTGGCGGCGGTGGCCTCCCTCCGATGGCGGACCGGGCGGCTCCGGCGCCGCACGGAGGAGCTGGAGACCCTGGTCCGGGAGCGCACGGGCGCCCTGGAGCTGAGCAACCTGGCGCTCACCACCATCTCCATGACCGATGCCCTCACGGGCCTCCGGAACCGGCGCTACCTGGCCCAGGAACTCCCGCCCGTCCTCGCCGTGGTGCAGCGTCTCCAACGCGCCAGGCTGGCGGGCCGCATCGCGGAATCCGGGCCCGAGTCCTGCCTCGTCTTCGCCCTGCTGGACATCGACCACTTCAAGCGGGTGAACGATACCTGGGGCCACGCCGCCGGGGACCGGGCCCTGCAGCAGATCGCCCGCATCCTCCAGCGGGAGGCGCGCGAATCCGACTTCCTCGTGCGCTGGGGCGGCGAGGAGATGCTCTTCGTGGGCCACACGGCCGACCTGGATGGGGCCGCCTCCGTGGTCACCCGCCTCCACCAGGCCGTGCGGGATCACAGCTTCGACCTGGAGACCAGCGCTCCGCACCGCCTGACCTGCTCGATCGGCTTCTCCCTGTTCCCCTTCCAGACGGAGTTCCCGGACGGGACGCCCTGGGAGGAGCAGGTGCGCATCGCGGACCGTTGCCTCTACGCGGCCAAGCACTCCGGGCGCGATGCCTGGGTGGGCGTCGCCGGCCACTCCGGATCCGCCCTGGGGCTGGTGGCCCGCTTCGAGCAGGACCCGCGGGAGGAGATCCGCCGGGGCAGCGTGGAGCTGCGCACCTCCCTGGCCGCGGAGGATCTGGTCTGGAAGGCGCTGCTATAGCTCCTTCACCACTTGGCCGCCGCCGAGCTGGCGCATCTGGTTCAGGATCCAGGCCTGCCGTCCGCGGACGTACTCGCTGGGGGCGTTCACCCGGTACTTGTGCGGATTGGGGAGCACGGCGGCGAGGAGGGCCGCCTCCGGGGGCGTGAGCCGGCTGGCCGGCTTCCCGAAGTAGGTGCGGGAGGCCGCCTCCACCCCGTACACCCCATCGCCGAACTCCACGATGTTCAGGTAGACCTCCAGGATCCGGCGCTTGGACCACTCCGTCTCCAGCAGGAGGGTGAACCACACCTCGAAGCCCTTCCGCACCCAGGAGCGGGATTCCCACAGGAAGAGGTTCTTGGCGGTCTGCTGGGAGACCGTGGAGGCCCCGCGCTTGCGCCGGCTGTGCTCGTTGTGGACGTAGGCCTTCTCGATGGCCTGCCAGTCGAACCCGAAGTGCTCGGGGAAGTTCTGGTCCTCGGCCGCGATCACGGCCACGCCCATGTTCGGGGAGATCCCATCCAGGGGTACCCACCGGTGGTGCGGCGTGTAGGGCTTCGAATCCCCCCAGGAGGCCATGCGGCGCTCGATCATCAGGGCCGACACCGGCACCGGCACGAACCGCAGCAGGAGCACCAGCACCGCGGTGAAGGCCACGAAGCCCCCTGCGGCCCAGAGGAACGCCTTGAGGATGCGACGGCCCCAGCCCTTCTTCTTCGCCATGCCACCACCCACTTCGGGTGGGACACGGCCACCTCGCCCTTCCATCATAGACGTCCTGGCCGGACCGCGACGACCTCTGCCCTGGGTCCTCCGTCTCTGGAACAATGGGCCATCCCGGAGGAACCGCGTGACCAGCGAAGCCGATCGCCGCCGGTTCGAACGGCTCAGCACCGCGGGGAAGCCCTACGGAGTCCGCTTCCAGCTGGGCGGACGGGAGGTCCTCGGCGCCCGCCTGGCGAACCTCAGCGCCTGCGGCTGCGGCCTGGAGGTGCAGATGGCCGATGCGGCCGGGCTCGAATCGGGGGTGACCCTTCAGGCCCTCCATCTGGAGCACCCCGATCTGCCACTGGTGCCCCTGGAAGGGACCGTGGTCCGGGTGCTGGGGAAGGTCGCCGGGAAGACGGCCGGGTACGTCCTGGTCGGGGTGGATTTCACCGGGATCACGCCCCTGGTGCAGGGACTCATCCAGGGTCATGTCCTGGCCCAGCAGGCGGGCATCGGAGCCTGACCGGAGCCGGTCATGTCCGGGCCCTCCCGGGTCGAAGAGTCGGACATGCCCCTCTCCGCCCTCGATCCGCTCAGGACCTTGCTGGACCACTTCAAGGAGGGCGACCGGCACCAGCAGCTGGCGTTCTTCCGGGCCTTCCACGAGGCGGGTCCCGAGGCCCTGGAGGAACTGGCCCCCCGGGTCCTCCGGCCCACGGCCCCGAAGGGGCTGCGCCTGCTGGCGGCCGAAGCGGGCTACTACCATCCCTGGCCGGGGTGGACCCCGGTG
>JAJYBX010000079.1 GCA_021778785.1 Acidobacteriota bacterium | reverse complement strand
CTTGTGGATCCATTCCAGTTCCGCCCGCAGCTTCGGGTAGCCCGCCACGCCCCGGTCCCAGCAGACCAGGTCGCGGTAGCCCAGGGCCCGCGCCAGGCGCAGCAGCTGCTTCGCCGGGTAGACGCCTTCACCTGCGGAGAAATCGGAGATGCCGAGGGCGAACATGGGGCATGCCAGAGGGGAAAGGAGCTCCACGAAGGACACGAAGAAGAACGCGAAGGACACCAAGCGTGATTCGTGCCCTTGCTCTTTGCTTCGTGTCCCTCTCGGTATCGGCGGAGCCGATACGCGAGACGAACGGACATCTCGTGGAGAGCTTTTTCGGTGGGGATGGAATCAGGGCTGCCAGTCGCGAGACAGGCCGCAAGCGTCGAGGACGGCGTGAAGGTAGGGGATCCCGGTGCGCAGGCCGCCCCGCTCGGCGAGGCTCACCAGGGCCTGGGAGCGGCCCAATCGCCCGGCGAGTTGGGCCTGGGTGAGGCCGGCCTGGCGGCGGGCGGCGCGCAGGCGCGGGGCCAGGGCCTTCGTTCGGGCGTCCGCCTCGGGAGCACGGCGGCCCTCCAGCAGCCCCTGGACCGATAGATCCTCGTCCAGGCGCGGCCAGTGGATGCCCGTGCCCCGCCCCGTCAAGCGCCAGTCCGCCAGGTCCGCGGCGAAGGCCCCCGCCAGCCGGGGGAAGAAGGCCAGCGGACAGGCCAGCTCCCGGCCGTCCTGGAGCTGGACCACCAAGCGCCCCCGCTCGAACCAGAGGTGCGCGGCGCGGGGACCGTCAGGGTTCGCCAGGGACATGGGGTGGCTCACGGGGCTCATGGCTGTAGAAGAAGAACCGGAAGAGCCCTTCCCGGTGGATGGTGGGGGTCATCGGGCCTCCTTGAATATTAGGCTTTTATTAGGCTGTTTCAAGATGACCTCCCCGCTGCCCCATCCACCCCGGCAGGACGGCCTGGTCCGGGAAGCGGTGGCGGAGGCGGGCGAGGGCGGGTTCGAGGCGGTCGAGCTTGGCATTGCGGGGATCCTCGAAGAGGGCCCGCTCGCGGCCCAGGCCCCAGGCCAGGCGCAGTTCCACCTCGCGCACGAGGAGGCGCCGGATGGCGCCCGCCAGGAAGGCCTGCTGGATGCGGCGGGCCAGCACCAGGGGCGGGGCCGTGAGGTCCTCCGGCCCGGCGCGCCAGGCGTGGGGCTCGCCGTCCACGTCCCACCAGCGCAGCGTCAGCGTGCGGGGGTGGCGGGGGTCGGACCAGAGCCAGTCCAGGCAGCGCACGGCCAGGCCCACCTCCTCCGGCAGGCGGGGGGGCTGCAGGCGCCAGCCGTGGCGGGCGTGGCCGGGGCGCTCGGTGAGCAGGGGCAGGCGGGGCCGGTCCTCGCCGCGGACCCGGGCCCGCAGGTCCGGCGCCAGCTTGGGGTTCGTCAGCTCCGCCAGCACGGGCAGGGGCACGGGCTGGAGGTCGCCGAAGGTGCGCAGGCCCAGGCGCCGGAAGCGCTCCTGCAGGCGCGGGGCCAGGTCCGGCAGGCGGCGCAGGGGGTGGGGGGCCAGGAAGGCGGCCTCGGCGCCCTCCCCCACCCGTTCCAGCTGGTGCTCGGCGTGGGCGGCGAACTGGGCGGCGGTGGCGCTGAGGGACAGGCCCCCGTGGCTCTCCCAGCCGTTCCGCCCGGCCAGCTCCCGGCGCATGCGCTCGGCCGTGTCCGCCAGGGGCCCGAAGAGCCGCTGGGTGCCCTGGAGCTCCACCAGGGCCTCGCCCAGGCGCAGGAGCTGGCCCTGGGGCGTCCAGGCCTGGAGGAAGGTGCCCAGCTCCGCCTGGGCCTCCCACCAGACCTGGGGCGAGGGATCCAGCACCCGCAGGCCCCGGGCGGTGCGGAGGGCCTGGTCCAGGGGCAGGCCCGGCACCAGCCCCTCGGCCCGGCCCAGGCGGTTCACGAACCAGAGGGCGGGCGTGCGGGGAGTCTCGGGGCTCAGGAAAGCCAGGGGCCGGTCCCGCAGGCTTCCGTCCCGGCCGCAGGCCAGCTGGAACGGCAGTTCGGGGACCCACATCGCCAGCACCGGAACCTCCAGGGGGATCCAAGTATGGCGAATTTTTAGCGAAAATCAAGATAGCCGTCCTTCCAGTCCACCGAACCTTTCCGGACAGTCCTGCGTTAATGCTCCTGAGGCATCCCTGCCCCGGAGCGTCGAAACCCGAATGGAACCCACCCCCCTGCTGGCCCTGGTCCGGAACGGCGACGAGCTGGCCTGGGAAGCCTTCGTCCGTCGCTTCCAGGGGCGCGTCTTCGGGCTGGCCTACCACTACACGGCGCAGGCCGAGGACGCCCAGGACCTCGCCCAGGAAGTCTTCATCCGGATCTACCAGAACCTGGCCCTGGTTCCCGACGAGGACGGCTGCCTGCCCTGGATCCTCCGCATCACCCGCAATGCCTGCATCGACCACCTGAGGCGGAGGAAGGCCCGTCCCCCCCTCTGGGACCTTTCCGCGGACGAGCTGTTCGACCTCCGGTCTCCGGAGCAGGGCCCCGAAGAGGCCCACCTGGAGGTGGTCCGGAGGACCATGGTGCACCGCGCGCTGCAGGAGCTCACGGATCTCAACCGGGAGATCATCCTGCTCAAGGAGATCCAGGGCCTGGGGCTGGAAGAGATCGCCGCCATCCTGGAGGTGCCGGTGGGGACGGTGAAGTCCAGGTCCAGCCGCGCCCGCCTGGAGCTGGCCCAGAAGCTCGCCGCCGCAGGCATGGGAGGCTGAGATGGATGAGCGTTCCCTGGATCCGGAAGCCCTGACCCAGGCCATCCTGGCGCGCACCTCGGGTGCGCCCTGCCGGCGCGCCCGGGCCCTGGCCTGCGATTTCGTGGACGGCGGCCTGGACGGCGCGCAGGCGGACCTGCTGCGCGGGCACCTGGCGCACTGCGCCGCGTGCTCGGCGCTCGTGCGCGCCCTGGCGGAGAGCGGGAGGCTCCTACCCACCCTGGCCGAGGCGGATCCGGGCCCCTGGTTCACCCAGCGGGTCCTGCGGAGCACCTCGAGGCGGTCCGCCGGACATGGGCCCGATGTGCGCGCGGCCTGGCGGAAGCTCCTGCACCGCCCGCGCATCGCACTGGAGACGGCCTACCTGGGCGCGGTGGCCGGCATGATGGGGCTTTACGCCCCGGTGCCCTGGCACAGCCTGGTGCCCCCGGCCCAGGTCTGGACCGTGCCCCTCCAGGCCTCCGCGCAGCGCGCGGCGGGGGCGGTGGTCCGGGTGGAGCAGTACACCGCCGCCTCGCTGCGCCGGACCTTCCTGCCCCTTCGGGAAGCCTCTCCAGCCGGGCTCTGGCAACGTGCCGTCGCCAAGGTTCGCGGCTGGCTGAAACGGCTCGAGGCGGCCCTGAAACCGGCGAACCCTTGAGCGCCCCGCTGCGTCTTTCCCTCAGGCACGTGAATCCGCGAACCCACCTTCTGAACAGGAGCCAGACATGACCTCCCCCCAAGACTTCGAGCAGGCCCCGCCAGGTTCCCCGCGGCCCGCGCCCTACCTCCCCTCTCCGGGCGCACGGCCCGACTACTACCGCGACCCCCGCTACAGGTCGCCGCTGGTGGCGACCGTCCTCTCCCTCATGCCGGGCGTGGGGCAGGTCTACCTGGGCTACACCCAGCTGGGGTTCATCCACGGGACGACGGCCGCGGCGCTGGTCTGCCTCATGTCCACCAACCAGCTGGGCCAGCTCGAGCCGATGGTCGGTATCTTCATGGCGTTCTTCTGGCTCTACAACCTGGTGGACGCGCACCGTCGCGCCATGCTGCTGAACGAAGCCGCCGCGCGCCTGGAGCGCCCCCCCCTGCCGGATGGCCTCGAGGCGATGTCGTTCAGAGGCCGCCTGGCCGCGGGCGGACTCCTCATCGCCGCGGGCACGCTCAGCCTCCTCCACCTGCGCTTCGGCCTCTCCATGGCCTGGATCGGCCGCTGGTGGCCCGCCGGGCTCGTGCTCCTGGGCCTCTATCTGGTCGTCCGCGCCGTGAAGGATCGGACCGCGCCGTCGGCGGCCGCCGACTGACCTTCCGTCGGAAGCGCATCCCAGCCCGCTGAGCCTCCGGGACGAGCCCGTCCCGCCCCTCCCTCTGCCCCGCCCCTTCCCTTTCCGCGGCCTCCGGGCCGCTAGGAGTGCCATGTCCGCCCACAGCATCCTCTCCCTCCTCCTGGCGCCCGCCTGCGCGCTCGTGGCCCAGGCGCCGCCCCCTGCGCCCCTCGATGCCGCTGGCCGGAAGGCCGTCCTCGAGACCCTGGCCCTGAAGCTGAAGACCACCTATGTCTTCCCCGAGGCCGCCGGGAAGCTGGCGGCGGCCCTGCAGGCCAAGGCCGCTGCCGGGGGCTACGAGGGCGCCACCACCACCCGGGCCTTCGCGGAAGCCCTCAGCCGGGATCTCCGCGAACTGGGGAACGATGGCCACTTCCGGGTGATCGTGGATCCCCGCTTCAAGGACGATGACGGCACGAACGCGCTTCCCACCCGGGAGGAGCTCGCCCGGGGCCGCCAGGAGGCCGCCAGCCTGGCCTTCGGCCTCGAGAAGCTGGATCGCCTCCCCGGCAATGTGGGGTATCTGGAGATCCGCGGCTTCGGCCCCCCAGAATTCGTGGGCGACGCCTATGCCCACGCGCTCTCCCTCCTGGCGGGGAGCGGGGCCGTGATCCTCGACCTCCGGCGGAACAACGGGGGCAGGCCCGAGAGCGTGGCGCGCCTGATGAGCCATTTCTTCCCCGAAGGCGACAGCCGCCATCTCAACGACATCTACGACCGCCCCTCGGACAGCACCCAGCAGTTCTGGACGGATCCCTCCGTAGAGCCGCGCTTCACCGGCCCGGTGTACGTGCTCACCTCCCGGCGCACCTTCTCGGGCGGGGAGGACTGCGCCTACGACTTCCAGATCCAGAAGCGCGGCACCCTGGTGGGCGAGACCACTGGCGGGGGCTCCAACCCCGTCAGCCCCATGTCGCTGGGGCGGGGCCTCGTCCTGTTCAACCCCACGGCCCGCAGCATCAACCCCGTTACGAAGACCAACTGGGAGCATGTGGGCGTGAAGCCTGACTTGGCCGTGCCCGCGGCCGAGGCGCTGAAGACGGCCTATGCCGCCGCGCTCAAAGGCATCCTCCAGAGGGAGCAGGATCCTGATGAACGCCGGGGCCTCGAGGCCATCCTGGCCCGGGTGGAAAGGGGGGAGCCGGAGACGCCGAGCTACGCCCCCCGCCGGTGAGGGGCCAGAGGCGGGAGCTGGTTCAGGGCTCCATCTGGAACCGGTGGATGCACTCGACCCGGCTCTCCGATCCGTCCCGGTACCGCTCCCGCTTCCAGATGGGATGCGCGGCTTGATCTCGTCCATGAGCCAGGCGGCGGCCTGGAAGCTCTCGGCGCGGTGGGCGCTGCTGGTGGCCACCACGACGGCGGCCTCGTTTAGCGAAAACCAATCCTGGGGATCCCCGCAATCCACCCCCCGCCAGGCGCGGGGCCTTCGCCTCCGCGTTGGCAACGACAGCCAGGCCCGACCCCGCGGCATGAGCCGCAGCGCCATCCTCATCCAACCCACCCGCCAGGTCATGCAGCAGGGAGCCTGATCCATCCCGTTCAACCCGCGCCCTGGCGATTGGATCATCCATGGCACCGTGCAGGGTGTGGATGGTCCGATCAACCGGCACCAGTCCCATCAGGCCCCTGCGGGGGCCCAGTCAGGGCCCCCGCAGGGGCCTTCCGGTATGCTCCCCTCATGCCGATCCTCTCGCTCGCCATGATCGTCAAGAACGAGGCGCACCGTCTGGGCCGATGCCTCGATTCCGTGAAGGGGCTTGCGGACGAACTGGTGGTGGTGGATACCGGCTCCACCGACGGCACTGTCGCCCTGGCGGAAGCCGCGGGCGCCCGGATCGGCCACTTCAAATGGTGCGACGATTTCGCGGCAGCCCGGAACGAGGCCCTCCGGCTCTGCACCGGCACGTGGATCCTGGTCCTCGACGCCGACGAGCGGCTGGACCCCGCGGCCCTCCCGAGGATCCGGCAGACCCTCCGGGCTCCGCAGGCCCAGGGATTCCTGCTCACCATGCGCAACCACCTCCCCAGCGGTGCGTACGTGGGCACCCACGGTGGGGCCCGACCCGACCCCGGGGGATGCCCCGAGGCGGCAGGGCTGGCCTACATCACGGAACTCCCCGAGCTACGGCTTTTCCGCAACCACCCCAAGGTGCGCTACCGCGGCCGCATCCACGAGATGATCGAGCCATCCTTCGAGGCGCAGGGCTGGAAGGCCGTGCCCCTCCCGGTGGTCATCCACCACCTGGGGAAGGCCGATCCAACCCATGAACTGGCCAAGCAGGAAGCCTACTTCCGCATGGCAAAGCAGGAGGCGGAGGACCATCCCAGCGATCGTCACGCCCTCTATAACCTCATGCAGGAGGCGGCCATGGTGAAGGCTTGGGAGGCCTGCGCGGAGGCCGCGCTGGGCTTCCTGCGGCTGACGCCCCGGAATGCGCCCCTCAAGGTCCGCCTCGACGGCGCCCGGGCCCTGCGGGAACTGGGCCGGTTCCGGGAGGCGCAGGAATTGCTGGAGGCGGCCCAGCCCCGCCCCGAAGCCCGGTCCGCGCTGCTGGCCGCCCGCGGCGACCTCCTGGAGGCCCAGGGCCGGCACGAGGAGGCCGCCGCGGCCTACCTCGAAGCCATCAACCTGGACCCCCGCTTCACGGCTCCCTTCCTGGCCCTGGCGGACCTGCTCCGGGGCCAGGGGGACTGGGGTTCCGCCCAGGCCCTGCTGCAGGCGGGCCTGGACCAGAACCCGAAGGACCTCCTCCTCTGGCAGGCCCTGGTGGGGCAGGCCTCCGCCGCCGGCGACATCCCGGCCGCCGGCCGCTACGCCTGGGAAGCCCTGGCCGTCTTCCCCCAGGGCGGGGAGGGCGTGTGGCACGGCTTTGCCGCCCTGGCCCTGATCCAGAAGGGGGCGAAGCCCGAGGCCCTGGAGGTGGTGGCCCGGGGGCTCAAGGCCTTCCCCGGCCACCCCGAGCTGGAGGCCCTCCGGAAGGTCCTGGAGGCGCCGGCCTAGGGTTCTTCCGCCAGGACCGCATCGAGCCCATCAAGGCCGACTGCCTTCCCGAAGCCGGAGCCCACGCTACATCTGGAACCGGTGGGTGCACTCCACCCAGCTCTCCGATCCGTCCTTGTAGCGCTCCCGCTTCCAGATGGGCACGCGCTGCTTGATCTCGTCCATGATCCAGGCGGCGGCCTGGAAGCTCTCGGCGCGGTGGGCGCTGCTGGCGGCCACGACGACGGCAGCCTCGGTGAGAGGCACGACGCCGATGCGGTGGTGGATGGCGCAGCGGGTGAGGCCGTAGCGCTCGATGGCCCGCTCCCGCAGGAGGCCCAGTTCCTTCGCGGCCATGGGCACGTAGGCCTCGTAGGCCAGTTCCAGCACCGGCCGGCCTTCGTGGTGGTCCCGGGCCCGGCCCTCGAAGAGCACCAGGGCCCCCGCGTGGGGATCCTCCATGACACTTCGTAAAGCCATCGCGTCCAGGGGCCCGTCCAGCACCGCCACCCAGGGAATCATGCCTGCCTCCCGTGCAACCCCAACCCTACACTGGATCCATTGTGAGGTTGACCATGTCCCACACCATCCATGTCGATCCGAATGCCGTCTTCGATACCCTGGGCCGCCACATGCTGGTGGACGGCTTCCACCTGGTGATGGACCTGGAGAAGTCCCACGGCTCCTGGATCGTGGAT
>JAJYBX010000078.1 GCA_021778785.1 Acidobacteriota bacterium | reverse complement strand
AGTGTGACGGCACGGTGTGCTTCAATGAAGCCACCATGAGCCCCACACGCCTCCGTTCCGTCCTGAACCTCACGGTCCTCGTGGCCGCGCTGGGCTACTTCGTCGACATGTTCGACCTGCTGCTGTTTCCCATCGTGCGGCAGCCGAGCCTGGCGGCCCTGGGCGTGCCCCCGGGCGATGCGCAGGTGTCGGCCACCTTCCTGCTGCTCAACGCGCAGATGGTGGGGATGCTCCTGGGCGGCATCCTCTGGGGGATCCTGGGCGACAAGAAGGGGCGGCTGAGCACCCTCTTCGGCAGCATCGCGCTCTACTCGGTGGCCAACATCGCCAACGCCTTCGTCCATTCCATCCCGTCCTACGTCGTGTGGCGGTTCCTCGCGGGGCTGGGGCTGGCCGGAGAGCTGGGCGCGGCCGTGACGCTGGTGAGCGAGATCCTGCCCCGCGACCTGCGGGCCTACGGCACGGCCATCGTCGCCGCCGTAGGCATCTTCGGGACCGTGACCGCCAGCCTCGTGGGCAAGTACCTGCCCTGGCGCGTGGCCTACCTGGCCGGAGGCGGGCTCGGGCTCCTGCTCCTGGTGACCCGCTTCAGCCTGCGGGAGAGCGCCATGTTCCGCGACCTGGGAAGCCACGAGGTGAAACGCGGCGACTTCCTCAGCCTCTTCACCAGCGGGGAGCGTTTCCTGCGCTACCTCCGCTGCATCCTCATCGGCCTGCCCACCTGGTTCGTGGTGGCCATCCTCATCACGTCCGCGCCGGAGTTCGCACCGAAGATCGGCGTGACGGGCCCCGTGGCCGCGGGCACCGCCGTGGCCTTCTGCTACACGGGCATCACCCTCGGCAGCCTCGCCTCCGGCATCCTCAGCCAGCTCTGGGGCAGCCGGAAGAAGGCGGTGCTGGTCTTCATCCTGGGCGCCCTGGCGGGCGTGGCGGCCTACCTCAGCCTGCGCGGCCTCACCCCCGCTGCCTTCTACGCACTCTCCGCCTTCCTCGGCCTCGCCACCGGGTACTGGGCCGTCTTCGTCACCATCGCGGCGGAGCAGTTCGGTACCAACCTGCGCTCCACGGTGGCCACCACCGTGCCCAACTTCGTGCGCGGCTCCGTGCCCCTCATCACAGGGAGCTTCATCCTGCTGCGGAACCACCTGGGCTTCATCGGCTCCGCCTGGGTGGTGGGGCTTGTCTGCTTCGCCCTGGCCCTGGTTTCCCTGTGGGGCATGGCGGAGACCCACGGGCGGGACCTGGATTTCGTGGAATAGCGGCCTACTTCGGCGGCAGCACCTTCGCGTCCCGCACCGTCGCGAGGTCCACGTCGAGGGCCTTCCCGTCCTTCAGCGTCAGGCGCAGGGTCCCCCGGGCCGGGAGATCCAGGGATTCGGCGCCGCCGTTCACCGCGCCCTCCACCCGGATGCGGAAGGTCCCGCTGCCGCCGTAGTGGTTCCGGCCCACCCGCATGACCAGGTGCTCCGCCTTGGGAAGGACGATTCGCTTCGTCTCCATCACGCTCTTGTCATTGTAGGCCCGGGGATTCATGGCCAGCTTCGCGTGGCCGGCCGAGTCGGACAGGCCCAGGTCCACATTGATGTTGGCGTCGCTGGGGATGATGTCCACGGTCACCACCAGCGGACCCGGCCCCGCCGTGAAGGCGTAATAGGCCTCGCCCCTGTCGTTCTCGGCGATGCGGCCGGTGATGAGGCCGTTCGGCGGAAGGGGCAGCGGATGCTCCCGGTCCATGCG
The DNA here is from genome assembly GCA_021778785.1 of Acidobacteriota bacterium. Taxonomy (GTDB): domain Bacteria; phylum Acidobacteriota; class Holophagae; order Holophagales; family Holophagaceae; genus Geothrix. The sequence continues at coordinate 6,038 of JAJYBX010000078.1, read as the reverse complement.
CGTCTGCGCCGCGAGGGGGAAGGCAAGGATGGCGAGCAGGGTCGCGGTCTTCACGCTGGAGCCTCGGGAGGATTTCCCCCGAGCTTAGCACTCCCCGCGGCCGGCCTAGAAGACGGCCCCGGCCCCGTTGAGCATCACCTGGCCAGCGGGACTAGAAGACCGCGTCGGCGCCGCCATCGCGAAGCGGAGGCGGGTCGCGAGCGGAGGCTGCACCGGCAGCCTTCCGAGCGGGGCCCCCGCCCCGCTGAGCATCACCTGGCCAGCGGGCCTAGAAGACCGCGTCGGCCCCGCCGTCAATCGGGATCACAACCCCCGTCGTCCAGGTGCTCTCATCACTGAGGAGATGGGCGGCCAGGAGGGCCACCTCCACCTCGGTGCCCAGGCGGTTCAGGGGGTTCACCGCGGAGAGCCGCGCCAGGTCGGCGCCGGGATCCTCGCTGGCGGCGAGGCGCGTGTCCACCATGGGCGTGTGGACGGGGCCGGGGGCGATGGCGTTGCAGCGGATGCGCCGGGGGGCCCATTCCAGGGCCAGCACCCGCGCCAGCATGTGGACGCCGGCCTTGGAGACGCTGTAGGCCGCGCTGTCGGGGATGGCCCGCAGGCCGATGTTGGAGCCCACCAGGACCACGCTGCCGCCCTCGCGCAGCCTGGGCCCCAGGTGGTGGCAGAGGAGCCAGGGCCCGCGGAGGTTCGCGGCGAGCGTGGCATCGAAGGCGGCGATGGGCGTGGAGGCCACGCTGCCCGTCACCAGCTGGCCCGCAGCGAGGAACATCCCGTCCAGCTCGGGGCATTGCTCCGCGAAGGCGGCCACGGCGGCCTCGTCCGAGTGGTCCAGGGGGACGTGCTTGGCCACCCAGAGGGTCTCCTGCAGCTCCGCGAGGCGTCGCCCGGCCAGCACCAGGTCGGCCCCGCCATCCCAGAAGAGGCGGGCCGCGGCGCGGCCGATGCCGCTGCCCGCCCCGGTCACCAGGATGCGCTTGCCGCGCAGGCTGCTCACGGCGTCTCCGGCATCCGGAAGGTGCCCGTGCCCGTGCGCCCCGGGGCCACCACGCCGCCGCTGACGGCCCAGGTGAGGGCCTGGTCGGCGCTGATGTCCAGGGGGCGGACCTGGGAGGGATCCACCATCACCACGTAGCCCGAGGTGGGGTTCGGCGAGGTGGGCACATAGATCGCCAGCATCTTCTCCCCCCCGGGGATGGCCCAGGCGCAATCCCGGTTCGCCACGAAGCCCAGGGTGTAGGCGCCGGGATGGGGCCATTCCACGAGGACCACCTCCTTGAAGCTGCCGCCCTGCCCCGACTGGATGGCCCCCATGAGCTGGCGGGTCGCGCCGTAGATGCTCTTCACCACGGGGACGTGGAGCATGAGCTCGTCCAGCCATTCCATGAGCTGGCGGCCGGCGAAGTTGCCGACGAGGGCCCCCACCAGGACCAGGATGGCCAGGGTCATGAGCGCGGAGAACAGGGCCAGGGCCCCGTAGGGCAGGTCCGGCAGATGGAGCTGCTGGACCACCCAGGTCAGGGGCCCCCGGAAGATCCCCACCAGGCCGTTGAAGATCCCGTTGAGGATCCAGAGCGTCACCACCAGGGGGAGGAGCGTGAAAACGCCCGCGATGAGGTACTTTCGGATCACCGCGCCACCTCCCGTCGGCACACGGGCCAGGATGCACCGGGCGTCTCGCGCATCCCCACAGGGGATGCCGAGAAAATTCCCGCCAACAGGTACTTGCGGATCATTCAGGATCCTCCTTCTTGCCGGTGAGCCGGCCGTCCTCGGCCATGATCCGGGGACCCACCACCTTCCAGAAGGCCTGGAAGTAGGACACGGCGCTCCAGACGGCCAGGATCACGGCGGCCCAGAGCAGCAGCACGCCCATGCCCCAGAAGAAGGTGTAGGGCCGGTTGAGCTGGATGAAGAACCGGAAGATCTCCTTGTGGGTCCACTCGTAGAGCCAGTAGTCGAGCCTTGGGCCGAGGATCAGGCAGGAGATCGCCGCCACCTGGAAGCCCATCTTCCACTTGCCCACGGTGCCCGCCGGAATGGTGAGGCCCTCCTCGCTGGCGATGCCGCGGAGGCCCGTCACGGCGAACTCCCGGGCCAGGATGATGAAGGTCATCCAGGCCGGCGCGAGGTTCAGCTCCACGAGCGAGATGAGCGCCCCGGCCACCAGCAGCTTGTCCGCCAGCGGGTCCAGCAGCTTGCCCAGGGTGGTCACCTGCTTCCAGCGCCGGGCCAGGTAGCCGTCCAGCCAGTCCGTGATGGAAGCCGCCCAGAACACCACCACGCCGATGACCTCGTGGTTCGTCACCTTGGTCATCAGCACGACGACCAGAATCGGGACCATCAGGATCCGGGCGAGCGACAGGAGGTTCGGGAGGTTCATGCGTCTGTCTGTGGGCTGTGGGCTGTGGGCCGTTGGAACCGTCCCAGCCGGATTGAGGGAATCATCGCTCGGCTCCCCGGAGTGCATTGAGGAGGGCGCCGGTGCTTTTGGCGACCTGGGTCGCGGCGGATTGCAGTGCACCCCCTTCAAGGTACCCGAGTCGGGTAGCAAGGCTGATCTGATACTGAAGCTCCCGGGCGGATCCGAACGCCAATTCCACGAACCGGGCGTATTCGGTCTCGGACCTCCGGGCAGATCCCTCCACAAGGTTTGAAACCACCGAAAGGGCGGCACGCCTCATCTGGGAGGTGAGACCGAACCGTTCCTCGGGCGGAAACTCACGGGTCCGCGCATAGACTTCCAGAACAAGGTCGTCGGCAAGCTGATATGAACGAAGCTTCGAATGGTCCCTCATCCGAATTCACTCCCATGAGGCGGAACCTCTCCCACAGCCCATAGCCTACAGTCCACCAGGTTTCTCCGCCCTCGGCCCGCTGTTCACAGCACCGTCAGGCCTCCGCGGGCCAGGAGCCCCTGCCACCCGGCATCGGGGACCACCGCGAAGGCGCCGGGATCCAGGTCATTCTGGGCCAGGCTGGCGAGGGATACGTGGACCGGGATCCCCCGGCCCTGGACACCCTCCAGCACCTCGAGGGCCACGGGATCCTCCAGCAGTTCCAGAGCCTGGTGGGCCAGGCAGAGCCAGGGCGTGCCCGGCCCCAGGTGGCCGAGGGTCTCAAGGAGCAGGCGCCGGCCCAGGGCCCGGTCGCCGGGGGCGAAGGCGCTGCGGAGGAGAAGGACGGGGCGGAGGGTGGCACCCCCGGGAGACGCCGCCGGAACCGGGGCCGGACGGCGCCCCGCGGCCACCTCCAGCTCCCAGGTGCCGCCGCCGGAACTCGACCGCGCCTTGAGGCCCTGGCGCTCGAGGAACCCCGCCACATTCACCCGCAGGGTCTCGTCCTGGCCCTGGATCCGCAGGGCCTCGCCGGGATGCTCCGCCAGCATGGCCCGCAACTCCACCAGGGCCTGGAAGACCGTGACATCGCGCAGTTCGAGGGTGAGGATATCCATGGGAGGGGGCCTTCGCGTGCCAGTTGAACACCCGGATCCGCTGGCATTCAAGGCCTGGCTGCGCCAGGAGGCCGGAAACCTGGGATTCCCCCGGGTGGGATTCGCCACCTGCGAACCCTTCGAGGCCGAACGGCCCCGGCTGGACACCTGGTTCGCCGAGGGCCGCGGTGGATTGCTGCCCTACTTGGACCCGGCCACCCTCCTGGATCCCCGCGCCCTCTTCCCCCCGGCCCGCACGGCCCTCGTGGGCTACTTCCCCTACGCCCGGCCCGGGGCGATCCCCGGCGCCACCCCCGGCAGCCTGAAGCTGAGCCGCTACCTCTGGGGACCGGACTATCACATGATCCTGAAGCCCCGGCTGACGCGCCTGCTGGAGGCCGCCCAGGCCCGGTGGCCGGCGCTGGAGGGCCGGGTCTGCGTGGACACGGCCCCCCTGCTGGAGCGCCAGCTGGCCGCCCGGGCCGGTCTCGGCTGGCAGGGCAAGCACACCCTCCTCATCGCCGGAAAGGACGGCTCCTGGGGCTTCCTGGGCGTCCTGCTGCTCTCCGTGGAGCTCCCCCCCGACCCGCCCTTCCCCGCCGATCATTGCGGCACCTGCACGGCCTGCCTCGAGGCCTGTCCCACCGGAGCCCTGGACCCCTTCCGGCTGGACCCGGCCCGCTGCCTCACCACCTATACCCTGGAGACGGAGGCCGATCCGCCGCCCGCGGTCGCCGCGGCCCTGGCGGAGACCCGCTGGGCCGCGGGTTGCGACCTCTGCCAGGAGGCCTGCCCCTGGAACCGGGCCCCCCTCTGGGGCGATCCGGCCCTCTGGGGCGGCCCCAGCCCCCTCCACACCCGGCCGGCGGAGGAACTGCCCCGGGGCGCGGCCCAGTGGCGGAAGCTCACCCGGAGGACGGCCCTGAGGCGGGTGCGGGACCGGCATTGGCGGGCCACGCTGGCCCGGATCCTGGGATCCTGAATTTTCATTGGAACTGGTTGGCTTTTTTCCCTATAAACAAGCTTCCGGCCTAAGGTGGCCGCCCCGGTCGAGGAGGCCCCGAGAATGCCCATGAAGCATTGGACCGTGCAGGACGCCGCGACCCTGTACGGGATCAAGGAATGGGGCAACGGGTACTTCGGCATCAACGCCAAGGGCCACCTCGAGATCACGCCCACCCGGGACGAGTCCCTCAGCTGCGACGTGTACGAGATCGTCCAGCACCTGAAGAAGAAGGGCATCCGGACCCCCGTGAACCTCCGCTTCCCGCAGGTGCTGGCCCATCGCGTCGTGGAGGTGAACGAGGCCTTCCGCCGCTCCATCCTCGAGTTCGGCTACGAGGGCGGATACCAGGGCGTGTACCCCGTGAAGACCAACCAGACCAAGGAAGTGGTCGAGGAGATCGTCCGCGCCGGCAACAAGTACCACTACGGCCTGGAGGCCGGCTCCAAGCCCGAGCTGATGATCGCGCTGAGCATGGACCTGCACCCCGAGGCGCTGGTGCTCTGCAACGGCTACAAGGACGAGTCCTTCATCCGCATGGCCCTGCTGGCCCGCAAGGCCGGGCGCAAGGTGGTCATCACGGTCGAGAAGATGACCGAGCTGCCCCTCATCCTGAAGGTGGCCAAGGAGCTGAAGGTGGAGCCCCTCATCGGGCTCCGCGCCAAGCTCAACGCCCAGGGCTCGGGCAAGTGGGAGACCAGCGCGGGCGATCACGCCAAGTTCGGCCTCACCACCCGCGAGATCCTCGATGCCGTGGAGGTGCTGGAGAAGCGCGACCTGCTGGACAGCATCATCGAGCTGCACTTCCACATCGGCAGCCAGATCACCGACATCCGCAAGATCAAGTCGGCCATGAAGGAGGCCACCCGCATCTACGCCAAGCTCCGGAAGATGGGCGTGCCCATCCGCTACCTCAACGTGGGCGGCGGCCTGGGGGTGGACTACGACGGCAGCAAGACCACCTTCAGCAGCTCCATGAACTACACCATCTCGGAGTACGCCGCGGACGTGGTGTACACCACCAAGGACATCTGCGCCCAGGAGCAGGTGCCCATGCCGGACCTGCTGAGCGAGTCGGGCCGCGCCATCGTGGCCTACCACGAGGTGGTGGTGGTGGACATCATCGGCCTCATCGACACCACGCACACGAAGTACAGCGTGACGCTCACCGGCAACGAGCCCCAGATCATCAAGGAGCTGGCCTACACCCGGGACAACATCTCCGTGAAGAACTTCGCCGAGATGTACCACGACGCCATCACCCAGAAGGACGAGCTGCTCACCCTGTTCAACCTGGGCTACCTGAGCCTGGAAGACCGCAGCAAGGGCGAGACGCTCTTCTGGGAGGTGTGCCGCAAGCTCTCCCGCATCCTCAGCCTCAAGAGCCTCAAGTACGTGCCCGAGGAGTTCCAGGATCTGAACAAGAGCCTGGCCGACAAGCTCATCGCGAACTTCAGCCTCTTCCAGTCCATGCCGGACCACTGGGCCATCGAGCAGCTCTTCCCCGCCATGCCCATCCACCGGCTGAAGGAGAAGCCCGGCCTGTCGGCCACGCTCTGCGACATCACCTGCGACAGCGACGGGAAGATGGAGAAGTTCATC
>JAJYBX010000077.1 GCA_021778785.1 Acidobacteriota bacterium | reverse complement strand
CTCCTCTTCTTCGGTTCGGGCTCGATCCTCCACGCCACGGGCACCCGGGACATGGAGGGCCTGGGGGGCCTGGCCGCCCGCCTGCCCCGGACGGCCCTCCTGCTGTTTCCGGCCCTGCTGGCCGTGACGGCCCTCCCGCCCTTCAGCGCCTTCCTCAGCGAGTGGTTCCTCTACCGGGGCCTCTTCGCGGCGCTCCTGCGGGGTTATCCCTGGTCGGCGGGGCTGGCCCTGGTGGCCCTGGCCCTCACGGGCGGGCTGGCGGCCGTGGCCTTCGCGCGGTTCTACGGCACCCTCTTCCTGGGGAGCCCCCGCGGCCCGGTGGCGCCACACGCCCACGATCCGGGCGGGGCCATGCTCGTCCCCATGGCCATCCTGGCCTGCCTCTGCCTGGGGGTGGGCCTCGTCGCCCCCCTCCTGCTGCCCCTCCTCGACCGGGCCGTGGCCGCCGCCCTTCCCGTCCCGGGCCCGGGTCTCCTGGTCCCAGGCCTGTCGCGGGACCTGCGGATCCTCCTGGGCCTGGAGGGCCTCCTGCTGCTCCTCGCCGCCGCCTCCTGGGCCTGGCTGCGCCGCAGACCCGCACCCGCTGCGGCGCCCCCCACCTGGGACTGCGGCTACGCGGCCCCCACCGCCCGGATGCAGTACAGCGGCAGTTCCTTCTCGGCGTTCTGGATGGCCCTGCTCCCCGGCACCACCGTGCGGATGCGGCGGCTGAAGGGGCCCTTCCCCCTGCCGCACAGCCTCCGGATCGACTGCCACGACGCCATCGGCGACGGCCTGGTGGCGCCCTGGTTCGGCCGGGCGGCGGCGCGCCTGCTCCGCTTCCGCCGGCTCCAGCCGGGCTTCCTCTCCCTCTACATCCTGTACGTGCTGCTCACGCTGCTGGCGGTGTTCCTCTGGCTCCTCCTGCGGGGGAGGCTGCTGGGATGAGCCTCTACCTCCTCGCGGTCGCGCTGGCGGCGGTCTCCGGTCTCCCGGGGCTGGTCCTCCGGAGGCGGGGCGGGGAGGTGGCCGCGGGGCTGATGGGGCTCGCCGCGGTCCTGGGCATTGCGGCCGCCGTGCGGGTCCTGGCGGGGGGCGCGGCCGGGCGGCTCATGCTGCCCGCGGCGCCCCTGGGCTCCCCCGGCCTGCTGGTCCTGGATCCCATCGCGGCCTGGTTCCTCATGCCCGTACTCCTGCTGTCGGCCTGCGGGGCCGTGTTCGGCCTGGGCTATTGGGGCGAGCGGCCCGGGGCCCGCCTGCTGCGCCTGGTCTTCGGAGGGCTGACGGCCTCCCTCGCCCTGCTGGTGGCGGCGGCCCATCCCCTGGTCTTCCTCCTGGGCTGGGAGGGGATGGCCATCGCGGCCTTCCTCCTGGTGATGGCCGAGGATCGCAAGGCCGAGACCCGCCGGGCGGGCTGGATCTACCTCGTGGCCACCCACACGGGGACGCTCTGCCTCTTCGCGGCCTTCGGGGTGCTGGCGGCCCAGGGCGCCGGAGCCTTCGCGGTCCTGCCCCGGGGCTTCGCCGCCAGCGGCAGCGGCACGGCGGTGTTCGTGCTCTGCCTCCTGGCCTTCGGCTTCAAGGCCGGCGTCATGCCCCTGCACCTCTGGCTGCCGCCCGCCCATGCCGCCGCCCCCAGCCACGTCTCGGCCCTGATGTCCGGCGTGCTGATCAAGATGGGGATCCTGGGGCTGGTGCGCCTGCTGTCGTGGATCCCCGATCCCCCGCTCTGGTGGGGTGCAGTCCTCCTCTGCCTCGGGGCCCTCTCCGGCATCCTGGGCGTGGCCTTCGCCCTGGGGCAGCACGACCTCAAGCGCCTGCTCGCCTACCACTCCATCGAGAACATCGGGATCATCCTGCTGGGCCTGGGGCTGGGCACCCTGGGGAAGAGCCTGGGCCATCCGGTCCTCCAGGTCCTGGGCTACGCCGGGGCCCTGCTCCACGTGCTCAACCACAGCCTCTTCAAGGGCCTGCTCTTCCTGTCCGCGGGCTCCGTGGCCCACGCCACGGGCACCCGGAACCTGGACAGCCTGGGCGGCCTCGGCCACCGCATGCCCTGGACCTCCGGGGCCTTCCTGGCCGGCGCCTGGGCCATCTGCGGCCTGCCGCCCCTCAACGGGTTCGTCAGCGAGTGGTTCCTCTACCTGGGCTCCTTCCGGGCCCTGGCCCTCTCGCGCTGGCCCTGGTCCGTGGGCGTGCTGGCGGCCCTGGTCCTCATCGGCGCCCTGGCCCTGGCCTGTTTCGCGAAGGCCTTCGGCGCCGTGTTCCTCGGCCTGGCGCGAACCCCGGCCGCGGAGGGCGTCCACGAATCCCCCCGCAGCATGCTCGTGCCCATGGGCGTCCTGGTCCTGGCCTGCGCCCTGATCGGCCTGGCCCCGGCCCTGGTGGCCCCGGCCCTGGACCGGGTGGTGGGCGCCCTGGGGCCTCCGGCCGCCGCCGGCCTGCCCGCCCTGTCCGGCCTGGCGGGCCTCTCCCTGCTTTCCCTGCTGGCCCTGGCCTTCCTCGGGCTGGCCCTGGTCCTGGGGCTCTGGCTGCGACCCCGCCGGCAGGCTGCGGCGCTCCCCACCTGGGACTGCGGCTATGCCGCGCCCAGCGCTCGCATGCAGTACACGGCCTCCTCCTTCGCGGATGGGCCGGTCTCGGGGCTGCGCTGGGTGCTCTTGCCCCGGATCCACCGGGGCAAGGTCCGCGGCCTCTTTCCGGGCCCCGCGCACTTCGAGCGCCACGTGCCCGATCCGGTGCTGGACCGGGCCGCCGATCCGGCCCTGCGCCTGTCGGTCCGGGGCCTCTCCCTGCTGCGCTTCGCCCAGGGGGGGCAGCTCCCCGTCTACCTGCTCTACGTCCTGCTCACCCTGCTCACGCTCCTGGTCTGGATGGTGGTCTGAGATGCCCGGCTCCCTCGTCTTCCCCGCGCACATGGCCCTCCACCTCCTGGTGGTCCTGCTGCTCCCGCCCCTGGTGCCGGGCCTCATCGCCAAGGTGAAGGCCCGCATGGCGGGCCGCACCGGCCCGCCCGTGCTGCAGCTCTACTACGACCTGGCCAAGCTGGCCCGCAAGGAGGCGGTGTTCAGCCGCACCACCACCTGGGTCTTCCTCGCGGGCCCGGTGGGCGCCGTGGCGGCGGGCCTGGTGGCCTCGCTGCTGGTGCCCTTCGGCCACACGCCCGCGCCGGTGGCCTTCGAGGGGGATGTCATCCTCTTCGCCTACCTGTTCGGCCTGGCCCGTTTCCTCACGATCCTTTCGGCCCTCGACACGGGCTCGAGCTTCGAGGGCATGGGCGCGGCCCGCGAGGCGGCCTTCTCGGCCCTGGCCGAGCCGGCCCTCTTCCTGGGCTTCGCGGCCCTGGCGAAGGCCACCGCCAGCCTCTCGCTCACGCCCATGCTCCTGGCCCAGGGCGCCGCGGGGGTCCGGCTCACGGGGCCGCTCATCCTGGTGCTGGCGGGCTGGGCCATCGTCTACCTGGCCGAGAATGCCCGCATCCCCGTGGACGACCCCAACACCCACCTCGAGCTGACCATGATCCACGAGGTGATGGTGCTGGACCACTCGGGCCGCCCCTTCGCCCTGGTGCTCTACGGCGCGAGCCTGAAGCTGGTGGTGCTGGGCGCCCTGCTCATCGATCTGCTGCTGCCCGCGACCTCGCGGCCCTGGCTGGACTGGCTGCTGTTCCTGGGCGGCCTGGGCCTCCTGGCCGTGGCCGTGGGCCTGGTGGAGAGCGCCACCGCCCGGTTCCGGATGACCAAGGTGCCCCAGTTCCTCGTGGCGGGCATCCTGGCCTCCGGCTTCGCCTTCCTCCTCCTGCTGGTGTAGCCCATGTCGCCCGATCTCCTCATCGCCCTGATCATGCTCACCAACTTCACCCTGGTGGCCACCAGCCGCATCAACAAGGCCATCCAGGTCGCCGTGGTGCAGGGGGTCCTGCTGGGCCTCATGCCCATTGCCATGGGGCTGGGGCACCATGCCCACATCCTCTTCATGGTGGCCGCCGCCATCGCCGTGAAGGGCTGGCTCATCCCCTTCCTCCTCCGGCGGGCCCTGCGCCATGTGCAGATCCACCGGGAGATTGATCCCTACATCGGCTACACGGTCTCGCTCCTGCTCTGCGCTGCGGGCACAGGCCTGAGCCTCGTGCTGGCCCACAACCTGCCCCTGAAGGCCGGGACCACGCCCACCTACCTGGTGCCGGCCGCGCTGGCGACCCTCTTCACGGGCTTCCTCGTCCTCGTCTCGCGGCGCAAGGCGCTCACCCAGGTGGTGGGCTACCTGGTGCTGGAGAACGGCATCTACCTCTTCGGCCTCCTGCTGGTGGAGGACATGCCGGTGCTGGTGGAGACGGGCATCCTGCTGGACCTCTTCGTGGGGGTGTTCGTGATGGGGATCGTCATCAACCACATCCGCACGGCCTTCGATTCCACGGACACCCGGCACCTGGCCGAGCTGAAGGACTGACCGATGGCCTGGCTCCTCATCGCCCTCCCCCTGGCCGCCGCGGCGGTGGCCTTCCTCGTGGATTCGCCCTCGGTGCGGGCCCGCCTCCTGCCCGCGACGGGGATCCTGCACCTCCTGCTCCTGCTGGCGGTCCTCCGGCGCTGGCAGTCGCTTCCCGCCGGGGCCTGGCTGGGGCTGGACGCCCTGGGGGGCTGGGTGCTCCTCGTGATCAGCGTGCTCTTCTGCATCTGCGCCTTCTACGCGCCGTCGTACCTGGCGTTGCGGCCGGAGCGGGACCACCGGATCTTCTCCGTGAGCCTGCTGGGCTTCCTGGGCCTGGCCTCGCTCCTGGCGGAAGCCCGGCATCCCGGCGTGGCCTGGGTGGCCATGGAGACCACCACCCTGGTCACGGCGCCCCTCGTCTACTTCAACCGCAACCGCCGCTCCCTGGAGGCCACCTGGAAGTACCTGGTCATCGGCTCCGTGGGCATCGCCCTGGCCCTGCTGGGGACCCTCTTCATCGCCTACGCCGCCCACATGGGGGGCGTGGAGGAGCCGCTCCAGTACCCGCGCCTGATGGCGGAGGCCGGACGCCTGTCCCGCCCCTGGCTGCGGGCGGGCTTCGTGCTGACCCTGGTGGGCTATGGCACCAAGATGGGCCTGGCGCCGCTCCACACCTGGAAGCCGGACGCCTACGGCGAGACGCCCGGCATCGTGGGGGCCCTGCTGGCGGGCGGGGTCACCAGCTGCGCCTTCCTGGCCCTCCTCCGCATCTACGCGATCATGGCGGCGGCGGGCGAGGGCCGCTTCGCCCGGGAGATCCTGGTGGCCTTCGGCCTGCTCTCCATGGCCTGGGCCCTGGTCTTCATGGTGGGCCAGCTGGACTTCAAGCGCCTGCTGGCCTACTCCAGCGTGGAGCACATGGGGATCCTCGTGCTCGGCATCGGCATCGGGGGCAACGCCACCCGGTTCGCCCTGTTCCACCTGGCCGCCAACGCCCTGGTGAAGAGCGTGCTCTTCCTCTCCGCGGGCAACATCCACCGCAGCTACGCCAGCAAGCAGCTGCCCCACGTCACGGGGGCCATCCGGCGCACCCCGGTGTCCGCCGGGCTCTTCCTCCTGGGCTTCCTGGCCATCACGGGCCTGCCCCCCTTCGCGCCCTTCATCAGCGAGTTCAACATCGCCGCCACCGCCCTCACCACGGGCCACGTCCTGGCCGGGGCCGCCTTCCTGCTGCTGCTGGCGGGCATCTTCCTGGGCATGAGCGACACGGTGCTGCAGGTGGTCTTCGGGACGCCCAGCCCCCAGCGGGTGCGGACGCCCTACAAGGACACCGCCGCCACCACGGCCCCCCTGATCGTGGCGCTGGGGCTGGCGCTGGGGCTGGGCCTCTGGCTGCCCGGCCCTTTGCGGGCCATGCTCGACGGCGCGACGGCGACCGTGGAGGGCCAGGTTCCGGTCGTCCGGATCGCGGAGGTGCGTCCATGAACCCGACTCCGCTGCTCCCCCTCCGGAACGGGCAGGCCGCGCCCCTGCGGGAGGTGCCGGAGCTTCCACTGGCGGCGTTCCGGGCGGCCGTCATCGGGGGCGTGCGGGGCGGCCAGCGGCTGGCCTGCCTCTGCGCGGACGCAGAACGGCGGCTCTTCGCCGTCCTGGCCGACGATGCCGCGGGGACCCTCCGCGTGGGTCGGACGCAGGTGGAGGGGCCGCGCTATAGGTCCCTCACGCCGGACTGCCCCCAGGCCCACCTCTTCGAGCGGGAGATGGCCGAGCAGTTCGGAATCGTCCCGGAGGGCCACCCGTGGTTCAAGCCGGTGCGCAGCCACCGGCCCTGGAACGGGGCCGCGGACCCCTGGGACCGGCCGGCGGATCTGCTTCCGGCTGTGATGGACTTCTACCGGGTGGAGGGCGACGAGGTCCACGAGGTGGCGGTGGGGCCGGTCCATGCGGGCGTCATCGAGCCCGGCCACTTCCGCTTCCAGTGTCACGGCGAGACGGTCTTCCACCTGGAGATCGCGCTGGGCTTCCAGCACCGGGGGATCGAGCGGGCCCTGGCCGGCGGCCCCCATCCCCTCACGTTCAAGATGGCGGAGACCGCCGCGGGCGACACCACCATCGCCCACGCCTGGGCCCACTGCCGGGTGCTTGAGGGCCTCGCGGGCGTGGCGATCCCGCCCCGGACGGAGCTGGTGCGGGGCGTGGCCCTGGAGCTGGAGCGCATGGCCAACCATGTGGGCGATCTCGGGGCCCTGTCCGGCGACGTGGGCTTCCTGCCCACGGCCTCCTTCTGCGGGCGCATCCGGGGCGACTGGCTGAACCTCAGCGCCGAGGCCTGCGGCAGCCGCCTGGGCCGGGATTGGCTGCGGCCCGGCGGGCTGCGGCAGGACCTCGAGCCCCTCCTGGCGGAGCGGATGTTCCCGCGGGTGGGACGGAGCTGGATGGAGACCCGGGATGCGGTGGAGCTGCTCTGGGGCGCGGCCTCGGTGATGATCCGCTTCGAGGCCGCGGGCCGCCTGGACTCGGTCCAGGCCCGGGAGATCGGGCTGGTGGGCGTGGCCGCCCGGGCCTGCGGCCTCGACCAGGACGTGCGGCGGGACCATCCCTACGGCCCCTACGGCGCCCATCCTGTGAAGGTCTCCCTGGCCCAGAGCGGCAATGTCCATTCCCGTGCCTGGGTGCGCTGGGAGGAGCTGGCCGCCAGCACGCACTTCCTGTTCGAGGCGCTGGAGGAGCTGGCCGGAACCCCCTGCGATCCGACGCCGGTCCCACTGCCCCCGCTGGCGCCGGAGAGCTTCTGCGTGGCCCTGACGGAAGGGTGGCGCGGGGAGGTGCTGCACCTCGGCCTCACCGACGCCGCGGGCCGTTTCGCCCGCTACAAGCTGGTGGACCCCTCCTTCCACAACTGGTTCGGCCTGGCCCTGGCGCTGCGCGGCGAGCAGGTCTCGGACTTCCCGCTGTGCAACAAGAGCTTCAACCTCTCCTACTGCGGGCACGACCTATGATGCACATCCTCCTGTCCCGCTGGCGCCAGGGCCACCGCACGCTGCCCTATCCGAAGGCGATCCCGGCCCTGCCCGCGCGCTTCCGCGGCCGACCCGTCCTCCAGGCGGACCGCTGCCCGGAGGGCTGCCGCGCCTGCGCCGAGGCCTGCCCCACGGAGGCCATCACCCTCGAGGCCAGGGGCCCCCGCATCGACCTGGGCCGCTGCCTCTTCTGCCCGGATTGCGTGGAGGCCTGCCCCGAGGGGGCCATTGCGTTCACCCAGGAGCACCGGCTGGCCACCCGGGAGCGCGGGGATCTCGTCGCCGCTCCGGAGGGGGAGTACCCCCTGGCCGCGGCCCTGGACGGAGCGTTGAAGCGGCTCTTCGGCCGCTCGCTCAAACTGCGGGTGGTGAGCGCGGGCGGCTGCAACGGCTGCGAGGTGGA